>QMLQ01000001.1 GCA_003646815.1 Deltaproteobacteria bacterium
AATGAGATAGGTTATAAGCGCAGGGCTTAAGAATGGCATGTCACATGCCACAAAAAAGCCGTATTCTGTAGGGATAGCCTGAAGAGCGGTGTAGATGCCTCCCAGAGGCCCCAATCCTTTGATGATGTCCTGCTCCATGGGCAGGCCGAGAGAGGCATACTCTTGAGGCGTATTGGTGATAAGGATGACGTTTTCAAAAAGCCCTTTCAGAACACTGATTACCCATTCAATCAATGCGGTGCCATTTAATTGCACGAGGGCTTTATTTCGACCGTACCGGCTACTCTTTCCCCCCGCCAGAATAACCCCTGACACATCTCTATAAAGCATAGCCCGTTACTGAAAATAAGGGGAGTTTCAAGGATTCCAAATGATAAGATCCCGATGCCAATTGAATGGCAAATACCCGATTCCCGGAGACCACGAAAAAATACTGCCCCATCAAAATCCTTCTATCCTCCGGGCATGACTGTGAATCC
This sequence comes from Deltaproteobacteria bacterium, assembly GCA_003646815.1. Taxonomy (GTDB): domain Bacteria; phylum Desulfobacterota; class DSM-4660; order Desulfatiglandales; family Desulfatiglandaceae; genus B46-G9. The sequence continues at coordinate 480 of QMLQ01000001.1, forward strand.
GGTTCGATCCCTTTGCCAGGTCCACGAGGGTGACATTGTACACCTTGGCTGCCTCAACCGCCTTGGATGTGGGCCTTGACATGGCCACGAACAGGGGAATCCCGGCCCTGGCAGTCTTGAGAATCATTTCCAGGCTGGCCCGGCCGCTGGAAACCAGGATCTTGTCGTCCATGGGGATGTGCTGGAGGAGGGCAGCCCCTATGACCTTGTCGAGGGCATTGTGACGGCCCATATCCTCACTGAAAAGTACTGGCGCGGCCTTTCTGTCAAGAAGCATGGCTGCATGGGCACCCCCTGTCCTCCAGTACAACTTCTGGTGTTCTTCCAGGCGTCGGGAACATGTGTTAATCATGGCCATGGAAAAGCGCACCCTGCTCCTGACACGGGAAATCCTGGGGTTGAGTTCGCTGTAATTCTGTTTTCCACACACCCCGCAACTGGAAAAGGAAACCCTTTTCATGGCATCTGGCTCGGCACAAGGCGGAGAATTCGCCAGGGTGACATGCGCCTGGATGACATCATCCGGATGGCCGTTTTCCCCGGGATGGATATGGCATGCCAGCACCTGGCTGGAATCATTGATGATTCCATCAGTGAACAGAAAGCCATATACCAGCTCTCTGACGAGAACCGGGGTACACATAATCAGCACCTGTTTTCCCCGGTCAATAGTGATCTCGAGCGGCGCTTCAACCAGGAGGTCCGTCGGTTCAGGAAAAAGGGACCCCTCTTTGAAGGTAAACGATCTGATGGTCTTGTATGTCTCGTTTTCCGCCATGTTATTATCACGATAAATCGGATTTACCTGATCAGGATCCTGTCCGTCCTGTTATCCTGCCAGAGGTTTATTTCCGCTCGCACAGCTCCACCAGGACACCATTGGTTTCCTTGGGATGGATGAAAGCGATTCTCGCTCCCCCTGCGCCGTGCCTGGGGGCCTGGTCTATGAGCCGGACTCCCTTTTGCTTTAATTCCTCGAGGGCCTCCTCAATATTTTCCACCCGGAATGCAATGTGTTGAATTCCTTCTCCCCGGGAAGCGATATATTTTGCCACGGGACCGTCCTCGTGGGTGGATTCCAGCAGTTCCACCTCGCTGTCCGTGATGGGGATAAATGCCACGTTGACCTTCTGGTCAGCGACATTTTCGATTCCAGCGATTTCTAGCCCAAGGACTTCGGTATAAAATTTGCCGGCCTGGGCTATTTCTTTTACTGCAACCCCGATATGATCGATATGTTTGATCTTCATGGCGCCTCCTTCTTAACTTTCAGTTACAGTCATACCATACCTGTCATTTGTATTCCCGGTCAAGAAGCTTTTCCCCTGAAAAGGCTTCAGACCCACTTGCATTTGGTTGTTTTCATTATTAGATTAATAAGTCTGTAAAGGTTATTCACTTAAATGCTGCAGCATGAAAGAGAACGAGAGTCATCCGATTGCGAAAGAGAAAGATTCTAACCCGTATTTCTCACGGGCAATCTGCTATGGCGGAGGTCCGTGAGAAAAGCGGGCTAAACCAGCATGGCTGGACCAAAATAAGCCCAGCCACCCCCGGACATGAAAATACAGTCCGCATATTCGGCCGCCGCCGTGGGTATTTTCACGGTAAAAGTTCAGCTGGGTAGTTGCCAATAATATTAATATTACAATAGTAAGAACAGGTTACGGGAGGAAAACGGTGCCATGAAAGACAATCCATTCGGCTTTGTACCACCGAACACCCCCACCCAACCGGAAGGCCAGGCAGACTTCGATCAATTCGAAGCCACGGAGCTTTATTGCCCCAAGTGCAGACAGGCAGTACCGGTCAGAAAATTCCTGCTCCTCATCCTGCCGGATGGTGACAAATATGAATACCGCTGCCAGTATTGCGGGACCAAGGTAGGCGACAAAATGGACAAGACCGGACAATATTACGGGGTATTGAGGCGATAATGACTCTCGGGGAAAAATGGTGAGCACGGACTTTGAAATCCGCACTCACCGTCTGCAGAAGAGAAGCGGTCACTTAAGGTACCGCGGTTCCCCGGTGGGCGGAAAATGCTTCTTGGCAAGGACCTCTTCCATGTCGTCATACGTCACCTTTGCGTCATCGAAGGTGGCCGTCACTTCATTTTTTATTATGATTGACCATTTCTTCACCAATTGATGGTGGTAAGTTTGTCGGGCATCCCGGCATATCCTTACACTTCCCGCTCATTTTTCTTGGAACATCCCAATCGCCGATGGCGGGCGGCCTCTTGTTCATACCTTCCCCGCCTTGACACGCGAACCTTTCCAGCACTATACTCCCATCGTAATAACAGGACGCTCGCCATCCCATGATGGGGCGGAAAGAGCGGCAAGAACAAAAGGGGGAAAAATGAACACAACAGATGAAGCGCAAAAAACCGAGACCACCGGAGGCAGCATCGTGCTCTTTGAAACATCGGCAGGCGATTTTGAGGTTGAACTTTATCCTGATAAAGCACCCATAACCGTTGAAAACTTTCTCGCCTATGTAAATGAATCCTTCTTTGACGGATTGATTTTTCACCGGGTCATTGACGGATTCATGATCCAAGGCGGCGGATTTGATGAAGACATGAACCAGAAGCAAACCAGAAAGCCAATCAAGAATGAGGCGGGAAACGGACTGAAAAACGAAAAATACACCATCGCCATGGCACGGACGAATGTGGTGGATTCAGCCACGGCCCAGTTTTTCATCAACGTGGAGGATAACGATTTTCTGGATCACCGGGATGAAAGTCCCTCCGGGTTCGGGTATGCAGTTTTCGGAAAGGTGGTGAGCGGAACGGATATCATCGATTCCATAAAGGGGGTTAAAACAACGACCAAAGGGTATTACGAAAACGTCCCTGTGGATCCTGTTATTATCATAAGGGCGTCTGTCAGGGAATAATTTTTCTTTACCTGAATGCCATTACCGCTGTGGGGGCGTCCTGGTTCCCGGTCCAGGAACGTGCCACGGCTGCAGGGATCCCAGTGCTTGCCCAGTTCGTGGGAATTATCATCGCCATGGCCCTCACTCCCTTGCTCACCAACCCGCAAGGCATAACAGGCATACTCCTTTTGTATGGCGTTGTTTCAGGCGCTATTGCGCTTCTTTTCTGTGTATTCATGAAGGAAAAACCTCCCACACCGCCGGCCCGGGAAGGAACCGTCGAGCATTTCCGTTTCTTCGAGGGCATACGGGACCTGTTCAAGAACCGGGATGTGCTCTTCATGATCATTTTTATCATCCTCTCATTCACCAACCTCTTCATATACACGAGGCTGAAGGAATCAGAAATGATAAGGCAATAGGATCCTTCGGGAAAAGGACCTGAATCGCGGGAAGGGAGAAATAATTCCATGGCAGCGGGCGAAGACAGATACATCCTGGCCATTGATCTGGGCACCTCGGGCCCCAAGTCAGCCCTGGTGACCACCACCGGCGAAGTGGTGGATCACGAATTTGAAGAAAATGAGGTCATCCTGCTTCCCGACGGTGGAGCGGAACAGCGCCCGGATGAATGGTGGAAAACGATTCTCAGCACTGCCCGCCGGGTCCTTGATAAAGGCCTAGTCCCGAGCCACAATATCGTCGCCGTCTGCTGTTCCACCCAGTGGTCCGGCACCGTGCCGGTGGACCGGGACGGCAAGGCCGTTTCCAACGCAATCATCTGGCTGGATTCCCGGGGAACCAAGTACATCAGAGATATGGCGGGTGGAATTATCAGTGTGGAGGGATATGATCTGTTCAAGCTCTTGAAATGGCTGCGGCTGACCGCGGGGATCCCGAGTCATTCCGGGAAGGATCCCATCGCCCACATCCTGTTTCTCAAGAATGAACATCCGGATATCTACGCACAAACGTATAAATTCCTGGAACCGAAGGACTACATCAACCTGAAGCTCACGGGAAAGTTCGCAGCCTCTTTTGACTCCATCGCCCTCCATTGGTTGACGGACAACCGGGACCTGTCCCGGGTGGATTACAACGAATCCCTCCTCAAACTGGCCGGGGTGGAGCGGGACAAATTTCCGGAACTTAGGAGGGCGGTGGATGTCCTGGGACCCATTAAGAAGGAGATTGCGAAAGAGCTGGGGTTGCGGGAAGATGTCCAGGTAATTATGGGAACTCCCGATGTACAGGCCGCGGCCCTGGGCTCAGGTGCGGTCAGGGATTTTGAGGCTCACCTCTATATCGGTACCTCGTCCTGGCTCACCTGTCATGTGCCCTACAAGAAGACAGACATCTTTCACAATATGGCAACACTGCCTTCGGCCATGCCGGACAGGTATTTTATTGCCAACGAACAGGAAACAGCAGGTGGCTGCCTGAATTTCCTGCGGGACAATATCCTCTATCACAAGGACCAGCTCCTCCAGGAAGAGGGAAGGCCTGACGTGTACAAGATTTTTGACCAGATTGCAGAAGGAGTCTCCCCCGGGAGCGGCAAGGTCATCTTCACACCGTGGCTGTATGGTGAACGCACACCCATCGAGGATCACTCGGTACGGTCCGGGATTTTCAACCAATCCCTCAGCACCACCCGTGAACACCTGATCCGCGCGGTCCTTGAGGGCGTTGCCTACAACGGCCGGTGGCTGCTGGGCTATGTGGAAAAGTTCATCCGAAGGCCCCTGGACCCCATCAACATGATCGGCGGCGGGGCCAATTCCGCCGTCTGGTGCCAGATACACGCAGACGTGTTCAACCGTACCATCAGGCAGGTCAAGGATCCTATCCTGGCCAACCTGCGCGGTGCGGCATTCCTGGCGGCGGTCTCACTCGGGTACTTTCACTTCGAGGACATCCCCGGCCGGATCAGGATCGCGAACACCTACCACCCCAATCCTGAAAACCGGAAAATCTACGATGAGCTTTTCGCGGAATTCCTGAACATTTACAAACAAAACAGGCGCATCTACGCCCGACTGAACCGGTCTTAGCCGGCGGAGAATAATCATGGACATTCAAAAACTTTCCAATAGTTTTCTCGGGCGGATGAATCCCCGCCTGGTGACCTGGGCATTCAAGTACCTGAAAGCAGTGCCCGCGGTCCGCAGAAGGGTGGAAAAGGAATTCGAAACCCTCATGAAAGACATCGAGGAACAGGTAAAGCCATACCGCAAGACATCCATTACCTATGCGGGCATGCCTGAAAAGGGAATTGAACGAGAGGATATCCTCAAGGAAATGGAGACCCTCAAGGAGCAGGAGGAATCGCGCTGGAAAGACGGTTTTGCGTCAGGCGCAGTCTACCATGGCGATGAGGAACACATCCGCTTCCTGAATCAGGTTTACGCCCTTAATTCCCAGACGAACCCGCTCCATTCAGATATCTGGCCCAGTATCTCCAAGTACGAAGGGGAAATCGTTTCCATGACCGCAGGAATGCTTGGAGGTGGAAAAGGGAATGGACCCGGTGACCCGGAAAAACAGGTCTGCGGGGTTGTCTCGTCCGGAGGCACCGAAAGCATCCTGCTTGCCATGAAAACCTACCGTGATTGGGCACGAGACAAGAAGCGGATCACCCGCCCGGAGATGATCGTGCCGGTCACTGCCCATGCGGCCTTTGACAAGGCGTCCCAGTATTTCAAAATAAGGATTAAGCACATCCCGGTGGATGAAAATTACCGGGCCGATGTGTCCGCGGCCCGGGAGGCAATCACCAGGAACACTATCGTCATGGTAGGTTCAGCCCCTTCTTTTCCCCATGGCATGGTGGATCCCATCGAGGAGCTTTCGGAGCTCGCACGGGAGCGGTCCATCGGCTTTCACACGGACGCATGCCTTGGAGGGTTCGTTCTTCCATGGGCCGAACGGCTGGGATATGATGTTCCTCCATTTGACTTCAGGCTCCCGGGGGTCACTTCCATCTCAGCTGACACGCACAAATACGGGTACGCCGCCAAAGGGACATCTGTTATTCTTTACCGGGATCTCAACCTGCGCCGGTATCAATACTTTAAGGCCACCGATTGGCCCGGGGGACTCTATTTTTCCGCCACCTTTGCGGGCAGCCGCCCCGGTGCACTGAGTGCGGCGTGCTGGGCAGCCCTGCTCTCGGTGGGTCAGGAAGGATACCTGGAGGCCACAAGGAAGATCCTCGAAACCGGGGAGAAGATAAAGAAGACCATACGTGACATCGAGGATCTTTTCGTCCTGGGAGACCCGCTCTGGGTCATTGCGTTCGGCTCCAAGACCCTTGATATCTATAGGGTCATGGACTACATGGCCGGGAAAAACTGGAGCCTCAACGGACTCCATAAGCCTTCCTGTGTGCATCTCTGCATCACCCTGCGGCACACCAGACCCGGGGTGGCCGAACGGTTCATCAACGACCTGCGATCGGCTGTTGCCTTTGTCAAAGAACATCCCGAGGAGGAGGGCGGCATGGCGCCTGTCTATGGACTGGCTGCGACCATTCCCGTCCGGAGCATCGTGGGTGACCTCCTGGAACGCTACATTGATGCGCTTTACAAGGTTTGATGGCAAGAACTCAGGGACATAGACTGTAGGCATTTAGGCAAACGCCTAAACAACCTGCATAGTTAGAAGGTTTGAAGATGGAACAAAACAACGCTCCTGCCCGGCTGGATCTGGTGGCCATGAAAAAGGTCCCTGCGGATCTGGTAGTTACCAACGGGACCTTGTTCAATTGCTTTACCGGTGAATTCCTGGAAGGCCATTCTCTCTGGATCAAGGAGGGATGGATTGCGTATGCGGGCCCTGACCCGGAACCTCTCCAGAATGACAATACCAGGATCATGGATGTGAAAGGGATGGTCCTCGTTCCTGGACTGATGGACGCACACACCCATATTCTGAACCTCACCGGGATCGAGGAATTCGTGCGGCATGTGATCCCCTCGGGAACCACGACGGTCGTAACTGAAACCACGGAACTTGCTACCGTGTCTGGTATTGACGGGATCAAATACTTCGTGGAGGGAATCAAGGATCAGCCCATCCGATGCTACTACACGCTGTCACCCCTCTGCGGCATCAGTCAGTCCGTGGAAAATGGAGCGCCTTCCAACAGCCAGGTATTTCATTTTCTGGAGGACTCCTGGTGTCTTGGGATTGGGGAAATTTACTGGGGCAACATGCTGCTCGAAAACAAGCAAGGGCAGCGGGTCAAAGAACTTGCCCGGCGGGCACTCCTTTTCGGAAAGCGTGTGGAATGGCACTCGGCCGGGGCTTCGGGAAATAAACTGCAGGCCTATACCTCCCTGGGGATTTCTTCGTGCCATGAGCCCATCACAGAAGAGGAAGTCCTGGAACGGCTCAGGCTCGGCTACTGGGTCATGATCAGGCAGGGGGCCATCCGCAAGGAACTTGAAGGAGTAAAAGGGATCTTTCAGCAGTCCATAGACAAACGGCATCTTATCCTTTGCACGGACAGCATGGACCCGGAGGGTTTCCTGTCGGAGGGGTATCTGGATGCAGCCGTAAGGGATGCGCTCAATTTGGGAGTTCCCCCTTCACTTATCTACCAGATGGTCACCCTGAATGTCGCTGAACATTTCCGACTGGATCACCTACTGGGTTCATTGTCCCCGGGGAAACTTGCCGACCTGGTTATCATTCCCTCTCCCCAAGACTTCTCTCCCAGGACAGTCATGCGTCAGGGCCAGGTCATCTTTCAGGACGGCAGGAACCTTGTGGAACCACGGGAAGCGGTTTTTCCGGAGAATTTCTTTTGTTCAGTGAACCTTCCTGAAATGCCGGTGATTATGCCGCCCGAAAAGGGGAAAGTGCGGGCCATCGAGATGGTGACCAGGCTCGTGACAATGGAAACGGTGGTTGACCTTGGCGACCAGTGGGCTCCGGGAAGCTTGAATATGGTTCTGGCCGTTGACCGCACGGGAAGCGGAGAATCATTCCTTGGATTTCTCAAGGGATTCGGCTTGCAGCAGGGAGCGTGCGGTTCCACCATGTGCTGGGATACGCCGGACATGCTTGTAATAGGCTGTGACCAATCTTCCATGGAAACGGCTATCAACCGACTGAAAGAACTGGGAGGAGGCGCGGTCTATGCGGTGGGCGGTGAAGTGGTTGCAGAATTCCCGGCAACGCTCTGCGGCGTTGTCAGCCTTGCGCCCATGAAAGAAGCCCGGGATCAGATCACACGTTTTGAAGAAACCCTGAAGCAAAACGGCGTCCCTTGGGAAAACCCGCTTCTCACTCTCAACACCCAGGGGAATGCCGCCATTCCCCACTTTCGATTGACCCATGAGGGTTATGTCAGGATGAAGGACCGGAAAGTTCTCTCACTCATGGTCTCGGAGAAGCAGGAACGAGTTCAGCCCTGAAGCTTCCCACCTTTACCTTGGATTCCACCTTGACCGGGATTCTTTCCTTGTCCGCAGTAAACCATATCCGAAGAGTGGCATTCTTGCTTTTTTTGAAAACGCCACCGATATGTTTCAAATCAGGCTCCACCAGAAACGTGTCATAACGCTTTTTCCCCACCCGGATGATTTCTCTCCGCACCACCGTTGCCTTCCCCATTACGCACTTTTTTCCGTCAGACACCGGCACTTCGATTATCTTTCCCGCTTCTAGTTGCTGGAGCCGAAAGACATAGAATATGGACAGGGGATCAAAAGCGCCGGGCAGGAGATTGACGGTATCTTCCTTTTTTCCATTCTTTTCATATGTCGCCACTTTTTTCTCCCAATCAAAACGAACTTCTTCATCTCTTTTTTTCTTGCCCCGGGTTTCCTTTTTATAGAGGAGGGAACGGGTGACGGCCTTGTTGGTGAAGGCCTCAATACGCTGCCTCAGTTTGTAAAAAAGATCCACAAAACTGTATGTGGTGGTGGTCATCACAAAGTGGTAGACCTGCTCCCCTTTTATCTCTTTCATGGGCAGGACTTCCAGGCGCATTTCTCCTGCGGGTATAGAGAGCCATCCCACCTTGTAGAGGAGTTTTTCTCCTGGAGCAAAGGGGAAAGGAATATCAGCCCCCTCCACCCGCTGCCAGGATCCAATGATCATGATGAACAGGATAATGAAAAATACATTGCTGAACCGCATGAAGCTTCTTCTATGGTATCCCAATTTATGGCCCTCAACTTCCTTCAAAATGCCTATCTGATTTTTAATTTTGTGAGTCCCCGGTCATTGTTTCCTGCGGTGCAGGGTCCAGATGCACAATCACCCGGTCCAGGTCAGTAATTTCTTCTGCGAGGCAGGTCTCCACCGCCTTTGCGATCCGGTGACCCTCGAAAACCGAGAGCCGACCGTCCACGACAATATGGGTCTCCATCTGATACCGGCCACCCGATGTCCTGACCCGAAGATCATGCATGTCCAGGACTCCCGGTACCTCCCTGGCACAGGTCCTGATCGTTTCCACGATTTCCGATGGAGGGGCCGTGTCTGTAAATTCACGGAGGCTGTCCCTGAGGGTGTCGAGGCCCACCTTTACGATAAAAAATGAGACCAGCAAGGCGGCATATGAGTCCAGGGCATGCCACGACGGATGAATAAGTGCGCCGCTCACCCCCAGCACAACAGCAACCGATGACAGGGAATCCGATCGGTGATGCCATGCATTGGCTACAAGGAGCTTGCTCTTGATCCGCCGGCCGGCACGCAATGTATAATGGTAAAGGCCTTCCTTTAAAACGATCGAAAAAAGGGCCGCAATCAAGGCCAGCTTCGTGGGATGGGATCCTGTATGCCTGTAAATGCTGAGTGAAGCTCCTATTCCGATGTACAAGGCCGTGACAATCAGGGCCACCCCCACAAAGGAAGAAGCCAGGGTTTCGATCCGAGCGTGGCCGAAATGGTGTCGCTCATCAGGGGCCTTCCGGCCCATCCAGAGCCCAACAATAACAATGACATCCGTAAAGAGATCGGAAACAGAATGGACCGCATCCGCGATAAGCGCCTGACTGTGTCCCAATATCCCCGCACCAAACTTCAGTACGATCAGAGCCACATTGACCAAAGCCCCGGCAATGGTAACGGTTCTCCCTTCCTTGGCTGAGGGTGACCTCAAATTATGCATGGATTTTCACCAAGTGCTGATGTCTGCGCCTCTTAAGAATAGAACGTTACGCATATCATATGCTCACATCGACGTGAACGCAAAATTTTCGATGGGTTCGTTTTTCGAGAGTTGCACCTCCCGTTACCTATGGTGTGCCTGTCATTTCAAAAGAGGGCAAGGATAATGCGTTAGTGCAAAAAGTCAACAACGTCCCCCCGTTAGGTATTGCAATCCGGGAGATGGATGTTATAATCGCACAACTGTGCCGCATGGTTATTCAATTCTCCGTTTAAAAACGGTTCGAATTGCAGTCGTGCCCTTGATTGCTTCTCGTAAGTGGAAATAGAATACTTCAATGGAAATGAAAGAAAAATCCCTCAAGGGATATGGCCTCATCTTATTGGCCAATATTTGCTTTTCAATCGTCTATCTGGTCATTAAGGATGTCAAACCTAGGATGCAGTTTGAACAGTTCCTGTTCTACTGGTTTCTGTGCGGGAGTGTCTACTATCTCGCACCGATGGTAAAGGCTGATGAAATTAGAATGCTGAAAATACCTCGACACTTGATTCCTGTGACCATCGTGATGGGAGTGTTTGAGGTCACCGGAACGCTCCTCTTTTTCTACGTGATTCGGCTGATGAATCCCGCGGTGGTCTCTTTTTACACCAATGTTTCTATCGTTATGACCATCACCATGGGAATCCTTTTTTTGAAAGAGCGCTTTGCCGGTTTAGAGGCTTTGGGCGGTATTATCCTTGGGATAGGAATTATCTTGATGACCTACAAGGCAGGGGAAACAGTCTTCTTGGGTTTTCTGCTTATTATGCTTTTGTCCCTCCTCTTTTCTATCAATACCATCCTCATGAAAGTTACCCTGAAAGATATTCACCCCATAGCCTTTTCCACCTATCGGACCTTTTTATTGTTTGCCGTCGCTACAACTGTTTTTCTTTTTCGGGCCGATAAAGCCCTTCCAGAGCTCCCTGATCTTCTGGAAATCGCACTCGGCGCGTTCCTTGGCCCGTTTGCCGGCGTATTCTTGCAAGTGTCAGGGTTGCAGTACCTTGAGGCTTCCAAGGCGTCTTTGGTGGGGGCGACCAAGCCATTGATGGTTCTCATTGGATGTATTGTGTGGCTGGGCCAAATCCCGGGACTCACTCAATCCATAGGTGGAGGCGTTGCCCTAGCAGGTATTGAACTTATGCTTTGGGGAAAATTCAAGCTCGAGAAAAGGAAAAGCCATGCAAGTGAAGCTCTTCCCGAAGAGCGGAAGGCATCATGAAGCCCCGGTAGGACCTATCCGCGTCCTCCACCAGAGGAGGAGGGTTTTGTCAAAACTAATGCTTGAAGGCACGCTGGCCCGTGAAGACCATGGTGACCTGGGGATCAGCCTCGTTGCAGGCCTGGATGGATTCAAAATCCCTCAAAGATCCACCGGGCTGGACAATGGCCCGGATCCCTTCCCGGATGGCCACATCAACGCCGTCTCGAAAGGGAAAAAAGGCATCGGAGACCATTGTTGCTCCTATGAGACCGCCCTTGGCTTTCTTTGTCTTCTCATCAATTTCGTCAAGGAGCTCGCGGTCTTTCTCACTTTTTTCAACCTGCAATTCCAGTTCCTTATAAGGAATACCGTGCGTCTTGAAACAGAGGGCATCAGCATACTTGGTGTATGCCTTGAAGATGGCGATCTCGGCCACCCCCACCCGGTCCTGCTCGCCGGTACCGATCCCCACGGTCACGCCGTCCTTTACATAGATGACAGAATTTGAGGTCACACCCTGCTCCACCTGCCACCCGAAGAGCATATCGGCGTAATCCTGTTCCGTGGGGGCCCTATCTATGGTGTAGGTGATTCCCTGGTATTCGCAGGTGGCCGGCATGAAATCGTCAGCAGATCTTATGGCATTGAGCGGTGACTGCTGGACGATGATGCCGCCGTCCATTAATGATTTGAAATCCACAAAGCGCATGGTGTCATAGTCAGAAAGACGATCCATGCGTGCAATGCGAATAATGCGCAGGTTCGCCCTCTGGGCCAGTTTCTGGACGGTCCCCTCTTCGAAATCCGGGGCCGCTACCACCTCCAGGTAATTATGAGTGATCATTTCCGCCGTGGGGCCATCCACGGGGCGGTTGAAAAGGGCGCATCCACCGAATGCAGCGATGCGGTCTGCCATGTTGGCCTTGTGGTACGCATCGGCCAGGGTGGACCCATAGGCCACGCCGCAGGGGTTATTGTGCTTCACGATAACAGAGGCAGGCCCCGCCCGGAGATACTTCATGATGTTGAGGGCGTTGTCCACATCCGTCAGGTTGATCTTGCCGGGGTGTTTCCCGCTCCGGATCATGTCCTCTTCGGTAATGGCCGACACAAGGCCCATACCCGGGTCGATAAAACGGCAATCACCCAATATGAGATTCCCGTTGACCAGTTCATAGAGGGCCGCTTCCTGACCGGGGTTCTCCCCGTACCGGAGCCCCTTTTCGATGGTGTCACCGGTCTTTTCATCCTTGATCTTCCAGGTCCGCTTTCGATAAAGCAGAACCTGGTCACCGAAATGGATGCTCATCTCAGGAGGAAAATGGTCATCCATCATGGTTCGATAGGCTTTCTTGAGATCTTCAGTCATGGGGATTCTCCGTTCTTTGCTTGTTGCATGTGGGGTGTTGTTTGTTGTTTCATATGGTTTTCTACAGCTTTTCTTGGACCGGCCCAACGGGTTACCGGTTCTCCCGGCCAACCGGCTAACGGGCGAACCAGTTAACCTGGATTATTCCTTGTGCTTCTCAACATAGGCATAGGCGCTGTGGTTATGGATCGACTCGAAATTTTCCGATTCCACGGCAAACCAGGTGATATTTTCATCATTGTTCAGCTTGAGGGCGATATCCCGGACGATATCTTCCACAAATTTCGGGTTTTCGTAAGCCTTCTCGGTGACAAATTTTTCGTCTTCCCGCTTGAGCACGGAGAATACGTCCGTTGAAGCCGAATTCTCCACCAGCTTGATCAGGTCCTCTATCCACACGAACTTGTTGAATCGCACCTGGAGACGCACTTCGCCGCGCTGGTTGTGGGCGCCATACTCGCTGATTTCCTTGGAGCAGGGGCACAGGGTGGAGATGGGAACCCGGATAATAACAACCAGATCCTTTCCATGGTTCAGGGAGCCTTTGAAGGTGCACTGGTATTCCATGAGCCCTTCTGCACCGCTTACCGGCGCCACCTTCTTGATGAAATAGGGAAACGTGATCTCCATGTGAGCACTCTCGGCGTTGAGCCGATTCTTCACCTCTTCCAGGATCTCTGAAAAATTCTGGAGCGAAATGCGCCGGCTGTGCTCATTCAGGACCTCTACAAAGCGGCTCATGTGGGTCCCTTTGTAGTAACGGGGCAGGTTGACGTACATATTGATTTTGGCAACGGTCTGCTGTTCGCCTAGGTCTCTGTCCCGCACCGTGATGGGGTACCTGATTCCCTTCACGCCCACCTGGTCAATATCTATGTTTCTGTTATCTTTATGATTTTGTATGTCTTCCATAATGGGGCCTCTAATATATTTATGACAGTTCCCCCTATCGTATTTGGTTTGCAAAGTCAACACAAACCGTATCCGGGGGACAGGAAGATTAAACATCGTTGAAAGAGGGGCGAAAACAAAAAAATCTGCTTGATTTTACTCCGGGAAATGGCATAGATATAAAAATGAAGCATTTACGGGGCGTGGCGCAGTCTGGTAGCGCACCTGCTTTGGGAGCAGGGTGTCGGAGGTTCAAATCCTCTCGCCCCGACCACATTACAGTTGTTATTTCAATCAGTTCATCCTTCAGGAAGAGTCAGAAATGCGTATCAGGCCAGTTTTCATGAAGGAGAAATAAAAGGGCATAGAGACGAGGCTCGCTAAGTTCGTGAACCATCCCTGGGACAGCATGTAGACAGATGACGTTCAATCTATCCCAAGGGGCAAAAGTGCCTTCTTTAGTCCTCACCCTGACACGTGCAAAGCCGTTGTGGAGGATGCCACAATCAGGATAACGGTGACCTGTCTCACCTATGGCCGGCAGAACCCATCTTTCTTTGCAAAACGCTCGTCATAAACCTGTTCCAGCGTTTCAAAAATTTTCTTAGCACACCGGTAATATGGTGATCCCTGATGTTTGTGAGGGTGATAGCAGGAGATGTACCGGGCGTGAGAGATGGGTGGATTCGTTTGAGGATTGGACAAAAGGGAAAGAGGAGACGGATGACTACCGGATTCCCATAGCAAGACTCCTTCAAGAACAACATGAGGAGGCCCGCCTTTTGCCGGGCTCGGTGCGCACTGATGAAATCGTTTTTAATATCTCGGGCCTGGGGAAAAACTATCTACGTGCCAGGCAACATCACGACGTCATTTCCATACTGCCCGACGGCCGGAGGGTATATGAATTCCATCCCTGGAAGAAAAAACTTTTTCTTGCCAATACCTATGTATATACGGATGTCTCGATTCATACCTATCTCAAGCGACTGAAGGCCGCAGGCCAGGATCCCAGAGACTACAAAACCATCTGGTATTATTATTGATGCCCTCGTGTGAATCGTGATGGCCCTCCATATGAAATAACATGAATAACCAGGTGATATCGTCTTTTTTTCAGACCGGCGGAGAATGCCCGAACGTCGCGCCGCGTTTGCATAAGATCAATTCCGTCAGGACAATCAGGAAGGTCTCTGGAAACCCTTACCAAACCTCGTCTCTACCTTTTCATGCCATTATGGCCGGATCTTGTTGCCATTGACACACCTTTATCATACGGATAAGATACCGGTGTCTGAAATAATGTTGTGCTGGAGGTGCAGGTCCCTGATCCCTGGGAGTTGATATCTCAAAACTACAGACCGGCAGACCAGGTCCAATGGAAAGCGCCACAAGATACAGGCTACTGGTAGTAGAGGACGAACCCACCATAACCGAATTCCTGAGCACGGGCCTCGGGTACGAAGGGTATGACGTGGAGGTAGCCACTGAGGGTCAGACCGGGCTCGATCTGATGAAAAAACAGGAGTTTGACATCGTCCTCCTGGACATAATGCTGCCTGACATAGACGGGTTCGAGGTATGCCGCAGGCTCCGTGCAAGGGGGTACACGGTCCCTATCCTCATGCTCACGGCAAAGAAGGAAATCACGGACCGGGTCACCGGCCTTGACCTGGGTGCGGACGACTATATGACCAAGCCCTTCAGCTTTGTGGAACTCCTTGCCAGGATACGGGCACTGTTGCGTCGGACCAAGGGTAAAAAAAAGACCACGAGACTCAAAGCCTCGGATATTGTCCTGGATACGGAAACCAGGGAAGTCACAAGGGCGGGGAATCCCAAGCATCTCACCCCAACCGAATTCGCACTCCTGGAACTCTTCATGGAACATCCCCACCGTGTGTTTACGCGGGAAACACTGTTGAACCGTATCTGGGGTTATAATTATATAGGGGATACCAACATCGTGGATGTACATGTGAGCCATTTGAGGGACAAGATAGGGGACAGGCCGTCCAGGATGATCCGCACCCATTATGCAATAGGCTATGCGTTTTATCCCGAAGGGGAACCATGAGATCCTGGATGAAACTCTCTTTGCGGGCTCGCCTGGTATCATTGTATTTGGGCCTCTTGTTTCTTTCGATCCTTGTCCTGAGCGGATATTCATACCTGGACGTTCGTCGGTTACTCATATACAACACGGCAATCAGGCTCAGGGCCCAGGCAAAGCCTGTTATAGAACAATGGCTTTTCCCGGGAAAGTCCGGCGCTTCGCATACCAGGGCCGCTGCCCACGTTCCCCGGAGAATACCCAAGCTTGCCTCTATTGCCAGGCCCCTGGCATGCGATCTCACATCCCGGGATACGGCTGCCCTGATCCTGGACCGGAACGGGAAAAAGCTTGCCAACGGGAAACGGCTCCCTGAGGAACCAAGCCCTCCCCTGCCTGACCCTGCCTATTACAGGAAGGCACTTGCCGGAAAAAACGAGGTGGATTACATTATGAAAGAGAACGAAAAGCTCCTTCTCGTACTGTTGATTCCACTGAGGGCCGGGGCCGGTAAAAAAGAAATCATGGGGGTGGCCCAGATCAGCACTTCCCTGGTTCCCGTGCACAGGATCATGGTACGCCATGGAATAGTGCTGGTGCTTATTGCCGTGATAACACTGCTCGCCGGCGGCATAACCGCATTTCTCCTGATTTCTACGGCCCTGAACGGGCTCAGGCAGATGGCCCATACCTGCCGGATGATATCGGAAGGGGACCTGAGCCAGAGGGTCAACCTTCCCCACCACCGGGATGAGATAGGCAGTCTGGCCGATGCCTTTGACCACACGGTGGAGCGCATCGAGGCCACGTTCGAGTCCCAGCGGCGGTTCGTGGCCAATGCCGCCCATGAACTACGCACACCCCTTACAGCACTCAGGGGATCGATGGAGGTCCTGTTGCGGGGGGCACAGGACGACCCTGCAGCGGTCACACGGCTTACCCAGGGAATGTACCGTGAGGTCTTGAGGTTGTCCAGGCTATGCGAGCAACTCCTCGATCTCACCAGGCTGGATGTCTCTTCCAATATCAACAAGCAGGAGGTAAACCTCGATGAATTTTTCGAGGGGTTTCTCCAGCAGGCCACGATACTTGGCCGTGACCACCGTGTAACACTGGAAAAAGGCCCTTTTGTGCTTGTCAGCGCCGACCGGGACATGCTGGAGCAGGTCATGTTCAACCTCCTTCACAATGCTGTTCGGCATTCCAGGAGCGGGGAGACCATTACCCTGGGATGGAGACTTGTCCCGAACCACGTGAAAATATGGGTAGAAGACCATGGGGAAGGGATCCCTCCCCGTGATCTCCCCCACATATTCGAGCCTTTTTACCGGGGTGTAAGCCGGGTCTACGGGAATGAACGGGGGACAGGGCTCGGGTTGACCCTTGCAAAGGCCGTGGTGGAGGCACACGGCGGCAGGATCACGGTGGAGAGCCGGCCGGGGAAAGGGACCATCGTCGCATTCCTGCTCCCCCTGAACTAGCCCTGGTTTCTCACCGATCTTCGTCGCGAGGTGGCGGAGGTGAAGCTTCGAGCGGTTGCTGAGCAACGTGGATCAGCAGAACGCCAAAACCAGATAGGTCGCGATCCCCAGGAGGAGAATCATATAGCTGTACATGTGAAATTTTATCAGGAACCCGTTTGCATTATGAAGTTTTGCCCGGTAAAGCCTGTACGAAATGAGGCTCGCCAGTGACCCTATCAGGTTCCCGAACCCGCCCACGCTTACTCCCCAGAGCAATGCCTTCCAGTTCCGGGTGAAATCGGCAAAGAACAGGGCACTCGGTACATTACTCATCACCTGGCTTCCAAGGACCGGGTACAGGAATGCCTCCATGGGGCCTTCCAGGTGAAAGCTCACCATGTTCATGAGGTTGTCTGTGAGGCCGAAAAATGCCAGGAAGATGGCCAGGAGAAGCCAGTCGATCAAAAGGCTCTTCCTGTCCAATACCAGGGAATAGATGATTACCCCAGCCCCTATCCACAAAGGAAGCACCCTGAGGACAGCCAGGACAAAGACCAGGAAAAAGGCCAGGTACCCATAAGCCTTCCATCGAATTTCAAGGTCCTCGACACCATTTTCTTTTATAACTGTTCCTGCCTTTTTCCAGCCCAAAAACAGGATACAACACATGGTCACGAGACAGAGGGGTGCAATGGCCCTGACAAATTCCCATGGATGCAGGCCATAAAAATAGTACAGGAATATGTTCTGGGGGTTCCCAAAGGGGGTGAGGGGGGATGCTGCGTTGGCCGCAAGGGTCTCCAGGATCACCAGCATGCCCCTGTTGTCCACGTCCAGGGCAAGTGTCAGGGGCACGATGGTGAGCAGGGCCACATCGTTTGTAACAAATATGGAGAGCAGGCCGGTGAGCAGTATCAGCCGCAGGGCCAGCCACCTGCCCTTCCTGAACCTGTAGGCTGCTGCCTGGAGAAAATTGGTTCCTTCCAGCCCCTTGATGATTACCAGAAAAATAAAGAGGATATAGATGACCTTCAGGTCGGTCCTGCTGTAAACGGGGAAGCGCCTGAGAAATACGGAAGTGATAACCAGTCCCGCAATACTCAGGACAAGGAGCCACTCCCCCGCTATCTTTTTCGTGACCTTATTGGCCATTGACCTGCATCTCCCGGGTGACAGGATAATCAGGGATTACATGGATCCCGTCCCGGTATACCTTCATATGGGCGACGATCCTCCCGTTATAGGCAAGGGGAACTACCCATATATTTTCAGGACCCAGGTATTCCGCACCATCCAGCACCTTGAGGTTTCTGATGATACCCGGCAATTCCTGTACTATTTCACTGGCAGGAGCCGCGGTGTTGAATATACGGGGATGATACCCGCATGGCAATATAACCCCGTTAACCGGATCGAATTCCAGTGCACCCACTGCCACCCCCTGGTATGTGATGGCCGCACGTGCCACTTCTTCACCTTCAGGGCCACTTTCTATCCACACCCTTCCGGGTCTCAGCAGTTTCCCGGCCGCACGTGCCGTGATCACCGCCCTGCGGGCGTTCACCGGGGCAGGGGCCGGCGGTACTCCCTGTGGACCTGTAAGGGTGTTACGGCCCGTGGGTAGGGGTGGAACCGGTGGGGCTGTATTCGGACCCGCGGGGCCGAGCGGCGGTCCCATGGCCGTACCAGGGGCCGATGGTCCGGCACCGGGTATTGGCTCGCCCGGCACAATAGGGGCGGGACCTGGTGCTGCAACAGGGCCTGGCCCGGGCGTGGATGCCGGGGGTGGAGGAGCCATACTCATACCCACCTGCAAAACAGGGGGACACGGTTGCGCTGATACCATTGTCATCCCTCCGGTGATCAGTCCAGACGATATAACAATAACTCCCAAGAAACTCCATCTTGTAAATTTCATGATGCTTGCCTCCTTACTATGATTTATCATTTTTTTCTATCTTCTCTATCTTTTCTTCCATACGTTTCAATCGTTCATTGATATCGTTCAATGCATTTGTCAGGTAATCATCCTTCGGCCGTGGCGGGGGGGTGGATTTCTTGAATATCACCCATGCCCCTACCACTACGGCCCCGGCAAAGATCCATCCGAGAAAGGGGCCGATCCCCGGTCCCAGCAGGGGCGGGAGTGGCGGCCCCGGGACGCACCCGGCCAAAAAACACAGCAGCGTTCCACCAATAATTACTTTGAAGAGTGTGTTTTTCATGATATTCCTCCGTTGTTGATGGTTGATCAGCACTCTTGTAAATGAGTTCGGGTCCCTGAAGTTTGTTTTCATAGTACCATTCCATTATGAAGAAACCCCGAAGGAATCATTAAAAAAACATTAAAGTTAGTGGGTCGGCTCGGGTTCCCTGGAAGGGCTGTACTTTTTCAGGTCACGGAAGGGAAAAGAGAGAGGCCGCATTTCTCACGGATCACCGCCGCCACAGGAGATTGGGGTGAAAAATGCGGGTTCATTATCTGCATTCGATAAATGTCTTATTGGCAATTGTTTTTCATGGTGCGTTCTCCCTATGATTTTGTCGGCAAAGAGTCGATCCGAGAATCATGGTTTGATTTTTGCCCTGTCCAAATATATTATATAAGTCTCGAGAGATACAATGAAAGCGGAGAAGCAATTATTCTCCGGTTGGGAACAGCACCAGGGTTACAACATGGCAGATTTTCATGACATTTTCGGTCTGGGGCAATGCTCCCTTGACTATATAGGGAAAGTCGCAACCTATCCTCCTCCTGATGTGAAATGCGAATGTTCCGAAATGACTATCCAGGGAGGCGGCCCGGTCGCCACGGCCCTGGTTGCGCTTACCAGGTGGGGCCTCTCTTGTTGTTTCACCGGGGTCATCGGAGATGATCTCTTCGGCGACATGATCCAGGAATCCCTTGACGTTGAAGGGATTGATACCAGCAGACTTCTTGTCAGGAAGGCAGCCGAATCCCAGTTTGCTTTCATTACAGCAGAACCGGAGAAACAGGGAAGAAGAACGATTTTCTGGAGACGACCCACGGGTGATCCTCCAGCACCAAAAGAGGTTGATTATGAAAGTTTACGGAGGGCCCGGGTGTTTCACACGGACGGCCTTTTCATGGAGGCATCTCTCGCCGCAGCAGAGGCGGCGAGGGCAGCAAATGTCCCGGTTGTGGTGGATGCAGGCTCCCTCCGGGAAGGCATGCTTGATCTCGCTCGGTTAAGCGACTATTTCCTGGCCTCCGAACATTTTGCAACGGCCCTCGTGGATAATAATGGACCTGTCAAAGCATGCTTTCGCCTTTCAGAACTTGGTCCACGGGTCGTCGGAGTTACGCTCGGTCCAAGGGGATACGTGGCCATGGCGGAAGGGAAAATGATCGAGAAGCCTGCTTATGCTGTTAACGCGGTTGACACCACCGGATGCGGCGATGTGTTCCACGCCGGGTTCATCTACGGGCTGCTCCAGGGGTGGCAGGCAGACCGGTGCCTTGATTTCGGTGCCTGGGCTGCCTCCAGGGTGGCCCTGAAGCTCGGGGGAAGGGCCGGCATTCCACCACACAATGAAATCCAACGTTGGTCCAGAGGAATCTAGCTCGGAGAGGGACATGGGAGCACGGCACATTATTCATCTGGACATGGATGCCTTCTACCCGGCTGTTGAGGTC
Source organism: Deltaproteobacteria bacterium (assembly GCA_003646815.1). Taxonomy (GTDB): domain Bacteria; phylum Desulfobacterota; class DSM-4660; order Desulfatiglandales; family Desulfatiglandaceae; genus B46-G9. Next base: position 21,181 of record QMLQ01000001.1, read on the forward strand.
CTTGACCACCCCGACCTGAAAGGCAAGCCCGTCATTGTCGGAGGCATCGGCGATCGAGGGGTGGTCTCCTCTGCATCCTACGAGGCCAGGGAATTCAGCGTGCATTCAGCCCAGCCCATGGTTACCGCCCGTCGCCTCTGCCCGCAAGGCATATTCCTGCCCGTCAGAATGGGCAGATACCGGGAAATATCGGAACAGATTTTTCGAATATTTCATCATTTCACCCCATTAGTGGAACCGCTATCCATTGATGAAGCATTCCTTGATGTGACCGGTTCCACCCGCCTCTTTGGGGAACCGGAGGTCATTGCCCGAAAAATCAAGACCCAGATTGTGCGGGAAACCGGCCTGACCGCCTCGGCAGGGGTTGCTCCCTCCAAGTTCGTTGCCAAGATTGCATCAGACATGGACAAGCCGGATGGTTTGGTTGTAGTTCCCCCTGAAAATATCAGAAAATTTCTTGACCCTCTCCCCATAGAAAAAATGTGGGGCGTGGGCAAAGTGACCCGGGAAGCCCTTGGGCGGCTGGGAGTGCGGACATTCAGGGATCTGAGCCGGATACCGGTAAAGGTCCTTAAGCAGAGATTCGGGAAGCAGGGTATCAGGATGCATGAACTGTCCCTGGGCTTAGACCAGAGGCGGGTGGTGCCGGAGCGAGAGGTAAAATCGCTGGGCCACGAAGAAACCTTTGCACAGGACATTGAAGATGTGGAGGAAGTCCGAAGGGAAATTCTGGCGCTTTCGAGCAAGGTTGCCCGCCGGTTGCGCAGGAAGGGAATACAGGGAAAGACCGTAACACTCAAGGTGAAATACAGTGACTTTGTCCAGATCACCCGTTCGGCAACGCTCCCCCTTGCCACTGATGACGGGCTGGAGATATTCTCCACGGCCGCCCGCCTGCTCCTGAACACCGAAGCCGGGAAGAGACCCATCAGGCTCCTGGGTGTCGTCCTGTCCCAGCTCGAGGTTGCCTGGAAAGAAGAACAGTTGTCGCTCTTCGAAATGGAGAGTGGCTCGCAGAAGAGGCGAAGCCTGAATCAGGCCCTTGATTCTGTCTCTGCAAAACATGGGGAAAAGGCCGTTCGCCCCGGATCGCTTTTTACCCCCTGATCGAGAAAAAACGGAATGATTCACCGAAATCGAGAGAGGCGGTTTTCCATGCTGAAAATCGTGCTTATCTTATGCATAATAACGATCGGCCTGTTCTGGATAAACTCTCCAGCAAAAGGAAGGGAGCTTCCCATGGATAACCAAACACCGAACCGCCTGATCAAGGAAAAGAGCCCGTATCTCCTGCAGCACGCATATAATCCCGTTGACTGGTATCCCTGGGGCAGCGAGGCCTTTGAAAGAGCAAAATTGGTGCGGATTTCGGTATCGGCCCCGCCCACGACGTTGTGATCGTGGGGAAAAGCGGGCTAACACCTCGTGCAAATCGCCTGTTACGGAACCGGAGGCCATGCTCAACCTATTGCAGTAAAGATGCTTTTTATGGATATACAGCAAGGAAACACCTTAGGAATTACCGGCATCGTGGACACCCACGCACACCTGTGCGACCCATCCTTTGATGGAGACCTTTTTTTAGTGCTCGAGCGGGCGCGCATTGCAGGTATTTCTTCCGTCATAGCGGTAGGGGAAACTCTGGAGGACGGTGAGAAAAACCTGGCACTGGCGAAAACCTATCCCCAACTGCTTCCTGCGGCCGGCCTCTATCCAACCCATCTTGATTTATCAGCCGCACACGAGGTCATAACGTTTATCGAAAAAGAGCAGGGCCGCCTCGTTGCCATCGGTGAAGTGGGCCTGGATTACTGGGTGATCAAGGAAGAGCGGCAAAGAGAGATACAGCGCGAAATTTTCAGCGGGTTCATTGAACTGGGGAAAAAACTCGACCTTCCCCTGAATGTGCATTCCCGGTCGGCAGGGAGGCACGCCATAGGGCTCCTCCTGGAAAAAGGCGCCGCAAGGGTTCAGCTTCATGCCTTTGACGGCAAGGCAAGCACTGCACGGCCGGCAGTGGAAGCGGGATATTTCTTTTCCATACCCCCATCCATCATCCGCTCCCGTCAGAAGCAGAAGCTTGTGAAAAACCTTCCCCTGTCATCCATCCTCCTTGAGACGGACAGCCCGGTCCTGGGACCGACTCCAGGAGAGCGCAATGAACCGGTAAACGCGCTGGTCTCCCTTCGTGCCGTATCGGAAATAAAAGGCCTCAGCCAGGAAGCAGTCATGGAAGCAGTTATCGAGAACACCCGACGACTCTATGGATATGCCTAACCCGGATAAACCGGGAATGACAAATGCCTTAATGCAAAAAAACGTTGCGTATGCAAACTGACTTGGTTTGCGGCAGAGAATGGACACGGGGATCTTTTTGCAGGCACGATATCTCTCTCTAAGTTCCTACTTGGTTTCCAGACGCTTGGCTATTTTGGGGAGCACCTCTCCGGCCTTTCCCCGGATGAGGACGTTGCAGGACGTGTCGAACGGGGTTTCTGAAAGATTGATGATAGCGAGAAACGCACCTGCTTCCTGTGCATAACCGGGCATGGCGGCGGCCGGGTGGACCAGGAGAGTTGATCCAACCACTAGGAAAAAATCCGCACTGCGTGACAGTTCAATCGCCTTTTCCACCTCCCTTTCCGGCATGGCCTGACCGAAAGAAATGGTATCCGGCTTGAGATATCCGCCGCATTCGCATTCAGGTGCCGGGTCTCCTTCCTCAATACGCTTGTGGGCCTCCTCGATGGAAAAAATTTTCCCACAGCTCATACAGCGCACCCGCCTGTTGCTCCCGTGGAGCTCGATCACACTTTCCTCCGGGATGCCAGATGCCTGGTGAAGGCCGTCTATGTTCTGGGTAATGACCGCTTCCACCAGCCCCATTTCATGGAGTTGTGCGATGGCCAGGTGGGCCTGATTTGGTCTTGCCTTCTGAAGGTCACGGTAAAAGGCTGTCTTCTGGCGCCAGTACTCGATACGGGCCGCCCTGGATCGCATGAATTCGTCGAAATATACAGGGCGGTACTGGTCCCAGATGCCTCCCTGGCTCCGGAAATCTGGGATCCCGCTCTCTGTTGAGATACCCGCCCCGGTAAAAACGATATTCCTGCCGCCGCTGGCGAGCTGCTCCGCAACGAGGCCTATTCCCTTCTCCATGTCCATGTGGCTGCCCTCCCTGACCCCTTTTAACACAGCCAGGATTGACAATGCAAGATTGCACCGGAAAAGAGATCGTTATTTCCTGGATAAGTGCAGTTGAGGACCATGGTGTTGACACAGAGACCGGTTTTCACTATGCTCCGGCACACTGAAACGAGAGGTTTTCGTCCATGGGACGACTTTCTTCGTTCGGCTGGAAAGAAAGGGAAATACAAGGTGAGACGGCCAATCTTTCAAGGAAGCAAAACGATGCCCGCAGGCGGGTTGGGGAACAGGCCCCTCGGAGACGAAAATGGATAAACGTGTCCTGAGGGCCGATTGGCTCCTCTTGCTGACGGCGGTTATTTGGGGAACCGCCTTTGTGGCCCAGCGTGCCGGCATGGCCTATGTGGGCGCGTTTACCTTCAACGGGATCCGTTTTGCCCTTGGGATGCTCGTTTTGCTGCCCCTGGCCATGTGGGGTCCCGCGGAGTATAAACCTGGAACTGATCCGGGCAGGAAAATGCGCGCCACGCCTTCACAGGCCCTCTGGGGAGGTGGTCTTGCGGGATTGATGCTGTTTTCAGGCGCCAGCCTCCAGCAGCTGGGCCTTGTGTATACCACGGCAGGGAAAGCCGGCTTCATCACCGGTCTCTATGTGATTATCGTGCCGATCATGGGACTCTTCTGGGGACTGAAATCAGGAAAGGGAGGATGGCTTGGGGCCGGACTGGCTGTGGTGGGCCTCTATCTCCTGAGTGTCACCAGAGGACTCAGCATCGCGCCCGGTGATCTGCTTGTCCTCCTGGGAGCATTCTTCTGGGCAGGGCATGTGCTTGTGGTGGGCTGGCTTTCCCCCAAGGTGAACCGCATGCGCCTTGCCTGTGCCCAGTATGCTGTCTGTTCAGGGCTGAGCCTCATTGTGGCCGGTCTGGCCGAAACTATGATCCTGGAGAACATCCTCCGGGCTGCTGTCCCTATCCTGTACGGGGGGATCGCCTCCGTGGGCATCGCTTATACCCTGCAGGTCGTGGCCCAGAAATATGCCCCTCCCGCTCATGCCGCCATTATCCTCAGCCTGGAATCGGTTTTTGCCGCAGTGGCGGGGTGGCTTATTCTCGGCGAGATCATGTCCGTTCGCGGGATAATCGGTGCGGGACTGATGCTTGCAGGGATGCTTACGGCCCAGTTGTGGTCATAATATTATCCCCTTTTGCTCAAATCGGGGCCGAATTTCCGCTCATAGAAGGATCCAAACCTCTCGAACCAGCGCCACCAGGAATCCTTTCCCCGTTCCTTTGCTTCCAGCACGTCATTCAGGTAGGTAACGATGTCGGGCATCTTTTCCTTTGGAATATACGAGGCCGCGCCCTCCCGGTAGGCCTGGGCCGTGGTTTCAGGGCTCAGCGCGTGAGAAGTGAGCATAACGGCGAGCACCTTTTTCTTCCGGGCAAGCTTCAGGAGATCAAACCCGTTTACCCCCATGATGTCCAGGATAGCCATATCAAAAACTTCCCTTTCAAGGAGATCCCTTGCCTGATCAAAGGTTGAGGCGCAGGTAACGTCACACATGGGAAGCAATTCTTCCACCGTTTCCAGGATATCCGGCTCATCATCCACCACCAGGACCTTCTTTCCATCCAGCAGACTCCTCCGCACGATGACACAGATCTGGCGGGTTGCCCGCCGACAGACCGTTTCTGCAACATTTCCCAGGCCGGAGCTCCCCATCACGATCATGTCCGCCTTCCTCGCGGCCGCATATTCAACGACCATCTCTCCCGGGTCTCCCTGGATAATGCTGGTCTTTATATTCTTTATTCCTTTGTCCCGGGCATTTCTTTCCGCTTCTTCAATAATCTGGTTTCCCATGAGCTTCAGATAGACGTCGATTGGCGGCTCGGTGATCCTTTCCGCGCGCATATACTGCTCCAGGTCGGCGGGGATTCTTGCCTTTTTCACCACGTGAATGAGATGAAGTTCCGTTTCCTTGGGGTCCGCCACGCGGGCCGCAAATTCGATGGCTTTTTGTGTATGAATGGATCGATCCACGGGGATAAGAATCTTATTTATCATTTGACTCAGACTCCTTGTATTTGATTATTTATGATTTCTCGGATAAAATAAAATCAATTTAATTTCAAGTCAACGCAAATATGGTTCGCACGCGTCGATTATCTCTTCCGGCAGGCGCCTTTCTTTATCTCGGATGAGAAAGAGAGGGTGACCGTTCTGCAACAGAGTAAATCCTCTTGACAATAGGGTGAGGATACATAACAATCTGTATTTACAAAAATAAAAAAGTTTCATCAAGAACCAGAAGGAGAAAAAAATGGCTGATGCAGAAGGTATCCTGCATGCGCGCAGTGCAAGTGAACTCGCCCCGAAAGCAATTGATTCCAGGAAAAAACCACTCAAGGGACTCGACACACTGGACTGGGGCATGAGGAATCGGCTCTCCCGGCTCATGGGCGAGGATGGCCGCTGCCAGTTCCTTCCCATTGATCACGGTTATTTCCAGGGGCCCACCCATTGTCTGGAACAGCCCGGCGAAACCATACGGGAACTCCTCCCATACGCGGACGGTCTGTTTGTAACGCGCGGGGTCCTGCGCAGCTGTGTGAATCCGGACATGGACACCCCTGTTATTCTGCGGGTTTCCGGAGCAACCAGCGTTGTGGGAAAAGACCTGGCAAACGAGGTGATTACCACATCAGTGGAAGAGATGATCCGGCTGAATGTGGCTGCCGTGGGTGTTTCTATTTTTGTGGGGACCGACTATGAAAAAGAAACGCTTCAAAATCTCTCCGACCTGGTGAACCTGTGCGAAGATTATGGGATTCCGGTCATGGCGGTGACTGCTGTGGGCAAAGAGCTGGAAAAACGAACAGCTCGCTACCTGGCACTTTCCTGCCGGATAGCCGCGGAATTAGGAGCCAAGATCGTAAAGACCTACTATTGCCCGGAAGATTTCGATTTGGTTACCAGCGGGTGCCCCGTGCCCGTTGTGATGGCGGGAGGGCCCAAATGCGAAACCGCTCTGGAGGTGTTCCAGTTTGTGTATGACGGCCTTCAGAAAGGCGCAATCGGGGTGAACCTGGGACGAAATATCTGGCAGCATCAGCACCCGGTCGCCATGATGAGGGCCCTGAACGCGGTCATTCACCGCAACAAGGCCCCTGATGAAGCCCTGGAGCTGTTCGAAAAATGGAAAAATATTTGACAGGATTACAGGATGGACAAGAATATGGTTCCTGGCAATAGAAATTGTGCCCGATAATTCCATCTTGTCAATCCTGTTTATCCAGTCAAAAAAATCGAGGATGAAGTGCCATGCGTGTCTTGATGTACTACAGTAACCGGGATGTCCGCTTGGAGGAAATGGCTGCACCGGAGATAGGCCCGGGCGAACTCCTCATGAAGGTGATTGCAAGCGGGATTTGCGGCAGCGACGTGATGGAATGGTACCGGCGTGACAAGGTTCCCCTGGTCCTGGGACATGAAGTGGCGGGCGAGGTGGTGGAAGTGGGGGCGGGTGTAGAAAAATTTCATGTGGGAGACCGCATTACTGCTACCCATCACGTGCCCTGCAATACCTGTCACTACTGCCTCAACGGTCATCCGACAGTATGTGAGACCCTGCTCAGGGGAACCCACTTTGATCCCGGAGGATTCGCCGAGTACTTGCGGGTCCCCTCCATTAACGTGGACAGGGGGGTTTTCCCGATTCCGGACGGTCTTTCCTATGAAAAAGCATCTTTCATGGAACCGCTTGCCTGTGTGTTTCGGGGACAGAAAAACGCCCGACTCAAACCCGGTCTGTCGGTCCTGGTCCTCGGGAGCGGGATATCCGGTCTGCTTCACGTGGCGCTCGCCCGCGCCCTCGGGGCCGGGCTCGTGGTTGCTGCAGACACCATCCCCTTCCGCCTGGAGAAGGCAAAGGAAATGGGCGCCCACGTAACCTTGCGGGCAGAGGAACATCTCGTGGAGGCACTGAAAGAGGTAAATGAAGGCCTCCGTGCGGACCTTGTCATCCTCTGTTTTGATGGTTTCATTCCCCTGGCGATGAAGTGCGTGGAGCGGGGGGGGACGATCCTTTTTTTCGGAGGGGCTTCTGAAAATGCAACCGTGCCGGCCACGATTAACGAGCTTTTTTGGCGGACGGAAATAACCTTGACGAGTACCTATGCCGGTAGCCCCGTAGACTGTGTCACCGCCCTGAGACTTCTCAATGCGGGTGACATCCCGGTGGAAAATATGGTGACCCACCGGCTGGGATTGAAACAGGCCACAAATGCCTTTCAATGGGTGGCGACACCCATTGAACATGACTGTATCAAGGTTATTGTGGAACCCCATTACCGGGAAAAATAAGGAATGATGTTAGGCGGTACGGTGGCGAGTTGCGGCACCAGCACCGGTAGACCGAATGAGCGTGGTAAAGGTCACAGAAATCTTTTTGCGAGCACAATGGGACCCTCGCGCCTGTAGTGGGAAGAGCTGCTGAGCAAGGCGGCCGATGGGCCCTTGCAGTTCAACGGTATCATTGGATAAAATGGCAAAGGCCGTGCAATATCGCCGGTACGCCATGGCACCGGCGGTTTGCAAAGGCCGTGCAGAGAGAAAATTCCGAACACTTGGTTGGAAAGGAGGGACGAAAAATGGGAACTGGAAAAGGAAGTGGATCAAAAGACTTTGAAAGGGCTCTTGAAATAGGAAGACCACCCAATATTACCCGGCTTTTTCCCCATTCAAAAGCACTGATCGTCAGCGGAAAGGCCATCGACCGGGCCATGCTGGCCAAGGGGAAAGCCATGACCATTGCAGCCAACGGAAGAAATCATTTCGTTATCAGGGGGGCCCTGCAGGCGGCTCAACGGGCCAACGCGGCTATAATTCTCGAAATCGCAAAATCCGAGGGAGGAGGTTCGGCCTATTGCGCCACGAGCTTCTGGAATCTGGCGAGGCAGGCGGATGCGGTCTGCAATGAGCTGGGAATCACGGTGCCGGTTGCCATTCATGCGGACCATTATGGTATCAAGAGTAGTGATGACGTGGAAAAGGCGAAAACAGAGATTCCGTCCCTGTTTGATGCTGGGGTCACGTCCATAGCCATAGACGCGTCCCACCTGCCGGACGATGAGAATCTCCTGGCCAACCTTGTCCTGGCTCCCTATGTGCCGGTTTGGGCAGGCCATGAGACAGAAGTGGGTGAAATCAAGGGAAAGGAAGGTCTTTCCACGGTGGAAGAAGCCCTGTTTCTCATTCAGGGCTTGAATGCCCATGACATCTTTCCCGACTGGATCGCCCTGAACAACGGGACAACCCACGGCATCGAGGCCAGTGATCAAGGCATTCAGGTCCCCCTCACCGCGGAAATCCATGAGGCCCTTGCCCCGTACAAGGTTTCAGGCGCGCAGCACGGGACATCGGGGAACAGTTCAGACCGTCTTCGCCGGATTGCAAAGGAAACCCGTACCACCAAGGCAAACGTGGCCACGGCACTTCAAATGATTTCCTGGGGCGTCAAAGTAAATGAATACGGGAACGCCCAGCTGGATGAAAACGGGGAATTCATCAAGATGCCGGATAAAGGCGTCACCGAAGAAATGTGGAACGAGATGGTGGCCTATGCCGAGGAAAAGGGCTTGAAAGGAGGGAACTACAAGAAATTGAACCTCCCCTTTGAAAACAAATTGCTCGCGCTCCCGAGGGATATCCGGGAAAGAATGGCCAAGGGTGTGGAGGATTTTGTTTATGAACTCCTTACCGATGTATTCAATGCCCGGGATACGGCGCCGCTGGCCATCGAAGCGATCCTCAGCGCCGGTTCTTTCGGGCTGGGCCCGAAGGGGACCAGGATTGAGGACCCTGAAAAGTGGACCGAGGCAAATATCCGATCGCGCGCAAAGACACTCAATCCCGACAAAGGGGCATCAGGGGATTTTGACGATTGATGAAAGAGCCAACCATGTCCCATCATACTCCCCATACCTGGATCAAGGATATCCAGCAAGGCGACAGCGTCCAGGGCCTCTACATGGTCCGTGAGAAAAGGCTGGGCAAAACCAGGAGAGGCGATGCCTTCCTGACCATTTCCCTGGCTGACCGCACCGGGGATGTGGAGGCAAAGGTGTGGGACCACGCTGAGGAAGTTTCATCCCGATTCAAGACCGGAGACGTCCTTGATATCGAAGGCAGTGCCACCTCTTTTCGGGACCGCATCCAACTGACCCTGTCCCGGTTAGAAGTGGTGAACGGGGAAGTGGACTACTCCCTTTTCCTGGAGTCTTCAATAGAATCCCCTGGACGCATGGTTGCGCAACTGCGCAAGCTTATGCAGGAAATCCGGGATCCTCACTTGAAGGCGCTCATAGAGCGATTTTTCTCGGATGGACAGTTCATGCACCTCTTTGAAAAAGCGCCGGCTGCCAAGAATTTCCATCACAATTACCTGGGAGGTCTCCTGGAACATACATTGTCCGTATGCGGGATCATCCGCCAGGTGGCGGACCATTATCCCCATCTGGACAGGGACCTGCTCCTGGCCGGCGCGTTCCTCCATGACATCGGAAAAGTCAGGGAACTGAGCTGGGACCTGCAAATCGAGTATACTGATGAAGGGAGGCTCGTGGGGCACCTGGTTGAGGGAACCCTCCTGCTGGAAGAAAAGCTCACGGGCTTGAAAGAATTCCCCCGGGACCTGGCCTCCCGGCTGAAGCATCTCATCCTGAGTCATCACGGTGAATACGAGTTTGGTTCGCCCAAGCGCCCGAAATTCTTGGAGGCATTTGTGCTGCATCTTGCTGACGATCTGGACGCGAAAGTAAACGGTCTGGGACGTTTCTTTGAAAAGGACGGCAGGGAAGGAACATGGACGGACTACAACCGTTTATTCGATCGATATTTTCTGAAAGGAAACGACCAGCAGATCGGAGAAGGGCGGATCGCGGACCAAAAGGATGAAGGCAAACAGGGGAGCCTGTTTTAGCCCATGGAGAGATTGGGACTTATTCTTGAAGGAGGAGGCCTCCGTGCCGGCTTTGTGGCCGGTGCGGTGATGGCTCTCATGGATCTGGGGCTCAGTTCCTTCCACACCGGCCTTGCAGTATCGGCAAGTGTGCCGACACTGGCCTACTGCGCCAGTGGTCAGCGTAAAGAGATGGAACGGGTCTGGCGTGAAGAGCTCAATAGTTCCCGGCTCGTTTGCTATCGCAACATTGCAGCGGCATCCCTGGGACTTTCCGAAAAGAGACCAATCCTTGATATCGACTATCTAGTCTATGATGTCTTTAAGAAACGTTATCCCCTGGACATGGCATCGCTGAAAAAAAATCCCATGAAATGCCTCTTTGCAGCAACGGATATACATGAAGAAGGACTCAGATTCCTCAGTCCCGAAAAGGAGGATTGCTATGTGGTTTTTAATGCCTGCCTGGCGGTTCCCGGGTGTTATCCCAAGACCGTCCGGGTGAATGGTTTTGAATGTGTGGATGCAGGCACTATCAATCCGCTCCCGGTGAGTACTCTTTTTGCACAGGGGATCGATAAGATCCTTGGGATTCTTTCACGTCCCCTGAACTGTGAAAGTGAGCCGCCGAGCTGGCTTGAGAGGACCCTTTTCTGGCGCTATTTTCAGAAGTACGACTGGATGCTGGAAAAGCTCTGGGAGGCGGCTGAAGCCTACAAGGAAGAAGTCTCCCGCCTTGAACGGCTGGCGTCCATGAACCCTCCGCGGGCCCTCATCATCAGCCCGGACAGGTTGCCCCCCGCCCCCTTTATCACCAGAGACAAGCAAAAAATCAACCGGACCGTAGACATGGGCTATAGGATCGTTGAGAAAAGACAACAGGATATCCTGGATTTTCTGGAAACCACGAGCAATCTCTTATAACCTGAAAGGATCTTGCTGCTATGGAAACCGCCGCCAGGCAATTGAAGGAAGCAGAGCAGAAGATCAGGATATTGCAGGAAATTACAAGGTTCGTCTCCTCACTTCTTTCTGTGCAGCATGTCCTGGATGCCATCGTGGGACTGCTCGCTGAAGAGTTTAATCTGGATGCCTGTTCAATCCGGCTCCTCGACCAGGACGGAAACCTGTGCATCAAGAGTCACACCGGCCTGAGCCGGGAATTCATAGAGCAGGCAACCAGAAAACCGACGGTGGACAGCTACTCCGGAGACTGCTTCCTGACCGGGAAAATAGTTATCATCAACGACTCTGATAAAATCGACAAACCCATATCCACCACGAGGACCGTTTGCGAGAATATCAGATCCTTCGCCCTTGCCCCGATCATGGTGGAAGGAGAAACCATCGGTGTTCTTGTTACCTCCAGCAGGAAAAAGGGATACTTCCATGAGCGTTTTAATGATGTCATAACCATTATTGCCAACCAGATCGGCATTGCCATCAGGATCTCCCAGCTTTATGAGGAAATCAATGAACTGAACCGGAATCTTGAAAAAAAAGTGAAGGAACGTACCGCGGAACTGGAACGAAGGACCAAGGAATTGATCGAAGTGGAGCGGCTTGCCGCCGTTGGCAAGATGTCCCAGAGAATAGCCCATGATTGCAGGAATTCCCTGACCGTAGTCGGGGGCCTTGCGCGGCGGCTTAATGACAATACCTCTCAAGGGGACCCGGAAAAAGAATACACCCGGATCATTGTCGAGGAGGTAAAAAACCTCGAGCAGAAGGTCTCATCCATCATACACATAGATAAAGCAGACTTGTGAGCCGGTTTCAGAAGAGTTTTTTCTGGACAGGGCCACAGGATTGGGAAATGGGGATTCCAAAGTGCTGGTAGGCGCGTTTTGTTGCAATTCTCCCCTGGGGGGTCCTCTTTATAAACCCTTTCTGAATGAGAAAGGGCTCGTATACGTCTTCGATAGTGTCCTTTTCTTCGCTGACCGCGGCTGAAAGGCTGTTCAACCCGATAGGTCCCCCATCGAATTTCTCAATGATCGTTAACATAATGTGACGGTCCATCTTGTCCAGTCCGTGCTCGTCAACTTCCAGCATATCAAGGGCGCGATGCGCCACGTCCTCGGTGATCACACCGTCCGCCTCCACCTCCGCAAAATCTCTCACTCTCCTGAGGAGCCGGTTCGCCACCCTTGGCGTGCCCCTTGCCCGTTTGGCTATTTCCAGGGCCCCGGAATCCCGTATGGGGATCTCAAGGAGCTGTGCCGACCGGAGCACAATCCGCTCGAGGTCTGCCGGTTCGTAAAATTCCACGCGCAGGATGACACCGAAGCGGTCACGAAGAGGGGGGGTCAACAGACCTGTTCTGGTGGTGGCGCCCACAAGGGTAAAGGGGGGGAGCGGGATTTTCATGGTCCGGGCGGAAGGGCCCTGGCCGATGATGATATCCAACTGGTAGTCTTCCATGGCCGGATACAGGATTTCCTCCACCACATGGTTCAGCCGGTGGATTTCATCTATGAACAGGACATCCTTGGGTTGGAGACTGGTCAATATCGCGGCAAGGTCTCCTGGTTTCTCGATGACCGGACCGGAGGTGCTCCTGATGTCAACCTGGAGTTCATTGGCGATTATATGGGCAAGGGATGTCTTTCCCAGCCCGGGACTGCCGTGGAAGAGGACGTGATCAAGCGCCTCAGCGCGGCCCCGCGCAGCATCAATGAATACACGCAGGTTCCGCTTCATCTCTTCCTGACCTACGTATTCCTGCAGGTTCCTGGGCCGGAGGCTGATTTCCGCCGGGATTTCATCCTGCAATGGTTCCGGGTCGATAATTCTGTCTTCCATGGTACCTGCTCGGGTTGTTCAGTTCACAAGTGTAAACCAGCATGGCTGGACCAGATCAACCGAGAGCTACCCCCTGACATGAAAATACAGTCCGCATATTCGGGCACCGCAGGAGATCTTTTCACGGTAAAGTTCATGCCAGTTTCTTGAGAGCCTCTCGTATCAAAACCTCCAGGGTTATGTCCGATTGAGCCTCGCGGACCATTTCTACCGCTTTCCTGGCGGACTTTGCGTGGTAGCCAAGGTTGGTGAGGGCTGACAAGGCGTCATCCACCAATTCCTTATCCTGCCCGGCCGCAGTGGACACAGGGGTTATTTCCCTCTCCCCGAGACTTTTCAAGGCGCGGTCCTTCAGTTCCAGGGCGATCCGTTCCGCTGTCTTTTTTCCCACCCCGGGTATTGACTGCAGCCGGAGGGCATCTCCACGCGCCATGGCTTCCTGGAGTTCAGCCGGTCCAATGCCGGAGAGGATATTCACGGCCAGTTTCGGGCCAATACCTGAGACGGCGATCAGCATCAGAAACAGGTCCTTTTCCAGCCTGGAATGAAACCCGAAAAGCGAGAGTGCATCCTCCCGGACATGGGTATGAATATGGAGATTTACCCGTTCTCCCTCTCCCGGCAGGGCATAAAACGTGGAAAGGGGAACAATCACCTCATACCCAATTCCCCCGGCGTCTATGACCAGGCACTGGGTGGATTTCTGGAGCATTATCCCGGAGAGGTGCGCAATCATTTTCTGCTTCCTTCGTGGCGCGGGTTTGCCGTGAGGGTGGCAAATCTCGACCAGTTCAGGTGGCAAACCGCCACGGCCAGGGCGTCGGAGGCATCCAGGGCCGGTTCCTCTTTCAATTTCAGAATGACCCGCACCATGGTCCTGACCTGTTCTTTGGCTGCACGCCCATAGCCGACCACCGATTTCTTGATCTCCAAAGGAGAATATTCGAAGACACCGATTCCTCTATGGGCTGCTGCCACAAGGATTGCCCCCCTGGCGTGCCCGAGCTTGAGGGAGCTTTTCACGTTCTTGGCATAGAAAATATCCTCGATAGCCATTTCACCAGGGCCATAATGGGCCATGATATCCTCAATTCCTCTGAATATGTGGTAGATCCTCTGATAGAAGGGGGCCTTCGCAGGGGGCTTTATCAAGCCGAAATGGACGCAGGTTAGTTGATGGTTTTTCTTTTCAACCAGGCCGTACCCTGTCACGTTTGAGCCGGGATCGACCCCGAGGACCAGCATTAACCCAACGCCTCCATTACGTCGTCGGGGATGTCAAAATTGGCATACACGTTGCTCACATCATCATTGTCTTCGAGGGCCTGCATGAGGTTCAGCATCTGCTGTGCCTTTTTCCCTTCCAGTTTCACCGTGTTTTTGGGTATCATGCTAATTTCAGCAAGAGTATAGGGAATGTCAGCTCCTTCGATGACTTCTTTCACTCCCTCGAAATCGGCCGGATCCGTGATCACCTCGAATTCGCTCTCCTCATCGTTCACGTCTTCCGCCCCCGCCTCCAGGGCCAAATCCAGGAGTTTTTCTTCATCTACCTGCTCTTTCTCAATGACAATGAGTCCCTTTTTGTCAAACATCCAAGCGACACAACCAGGTTCTCCCAGGTTTCCGCCATGCCGTTCAAACGCATGCTTCACCTCTGCCACGGTCCGGTTCTTGTTGTCCGTCAGGCAATCCACCAGAACGGCAACACCACCGGGTCCATATCCTTCATAACTGCTCTCTTCGTAAGAGGTCCCTTCCAGTTCACCCGTCCCCTTCTTGATTGCCCGCTCAATATTCTCCTTGGGCATGTTCTCTGCCTTGGCAGCGGCAATGGCAGATCTCAGTCGCGGATTGCCCGTGGGATCTCCCCCACCCATCCTGGCCGCAACGGTTATCTCGCGGATAAGCCGGGTAAAGATTTTGCCCCGTTTGGCATCCGCAGCCCCCTTCTTGTGCTTAATGGAACTCCATTTAGAATGACCTGACATATTATTCCTCCTGACTGGAAACCTCTCTACGGCCCTGACAAAAAACCGAACCTTCGCCCGGGCTAACCCGCATTTCTCACGGGCAATCTACTGTGGCGGAGGAAACCCGCATGTCTACTGCGTTGCGCTTGAAAAATGACTTTGACGTACTGCAAGTACGCCTTCATCCATTTTTCTTCGCGCGCCTTGTATCCATGAGCCTTTCCGCCACCTCGCTACGAAGGCCCGTGAGAAAAGCGGGCTAAGGATGAAAACCTTTGGCAATAAGGTATATTTCTCGGCTCTTTTTCCGCGTGGCACCGGTCCTGAAAATCCGTACCTCTTTATACCGGAGGGCCACCTCATCTCGAAAACCCCGGAAATCCTCCCCTTCGAAAACTTTGCAAATGAAACGCCCCCCAGGGCAAAGCACACTCGATGCAATCTCCGAGGCCTTCCTCACCAGATCCATGGATCGTGCTGCGTCTACCTCCTTGATACCGGTGGTCCGGGGCGCCAAGTCACTCATGACCACCTTCAAAGGGCAACCTGCATCCTCCAATGATTCCGGATCCAGCAGAAGGATATCCGCCTTCAGAAAACGGAACCGGGGATCAGAGAGGTGGTCCGGAACCTTGAGATCAATTCCGGTTACAAGGCCTCCGGGTTTGATTTTCAAAAGCGCATACTGGGACCAGGAGCCGGGATAACACCCAAGATCGAGCACATGGTTTCCACGGGCAAATATCCTGAATTTTTGGTCGATTTCCTGTAACTTATACACGGACCGGGCCAACCAGCGCTCTTTTCTGGCCTGCCGGGTATAGTGGTCCTCCCATTGATTCCGCTTCATTAGTGTCCCTGTCGATTTTGACCCTTTTCTACCACAGATACGGCTGGTTTGCAAAATAAATAGTCTCCATCCGTGCCTTGATAATTCTTGAACCCGCTAATCACCCGCAGCATGGAAGCTAATTCATCTCAGGTGTAATCTTATGCATTGACTCCGCGAGGTAATCACGATAAATTACGACCGTGCGGATTTGCGGTTCAGGCTTTTAACTAATAATATTTATGAGGAGGGAAAAATGAAAAAGGGAAATAAATTTCTGGTTTATGGATCACTTTTCATCATTGTCATGTTTTTTCTTTTCACAAATGCCTCGGCCAAGATGGTTGTGAAGTTCGGTCACGTGGCCCCTCCCTTCCATGGGCAAAGTGTTGGAGTCGATCACTTTGCCAAATACGTGATGGAAAAGACAAACGGGGAGGTGGAAGTCAGGACCTACCCCATGGGACAACTGGGCGGAGAACGATCAATGGCCGAACAGGTCCAGTCAGGAAGCCTGCAGCTGGCGGCCATCACCAGTGCGGTGATGTCCAATTTTGTGCCCCAGGCATCCCTCATTCCGCTTCCTTTTGTTTTTCCTGACCGGCGCACCGCGTATGCTGTTCTGGACAGCGAAATCAGGGAAAAACTTTTCAGCTATTTCCCCGCCAAGGGTTTTATGGTACTGGGATTCACCGAGAATGAGTTCAGGGATCTCACCAATTCCAAGCGGCCCATCAGGAAGCCTGAAGACCTGAAAGGATTGAAGATCAGACTCATGGAAAGCCCGGTCTACATTGACACCTTCAAGCAGATGGGCGTCAACCCCGTTCCAATGCCCTTTCCAGAGGTGTACAACGCCCTGCAGCAGGGTGTGATTGACGGGCAGGACAATCCCCTTTACACCTCCGTTCTGATGAAATTTACGGAAGTCAACAAATACGTCACCATCACCCATCACATCCTGACGGAATGTTTCATTATTGCCAACCTTGACTGGTGGAATTCCCTTCCCGCTCGTGTTCAAAAAATTATGCGGGATGCGGCATATCAGGTGGAAATCGTTAATCGAGGTCATACCCTCAGGGATATGCTGTCCATGAGCGTCATGAGCAAGAAAGATCCCAAGACGGGCAAGGTGAAGCCAGGTCCGAGCATCTATGCAGTCGCCAGAAAGCAGAAGGTTCAGATTATTGAACTGACCCCTGCGGAAAGAGAGGCTTTCAAAAAGGCCATGACTCCTGTCTACGCGAAATACCGGTCCATCATTGGAGCCGATCTTTTTGACGCATTCATGGCAAAGATCAAAGAGGTCAACAAGTATGCAAAATAGTGCGACCCCATTGTGATTTGCGTCTTCTAATGGGAGGCCTGAGAGGAGTTGTCCTTCCAGGCCTCTCCATTTATGTCACTTTCGTATATGCACATGTCCAAAATTATCCGAACCCTGAACTATCTTGAAGAACTCTTGCTGGGATTGACCCTCCTGGGGCTGGCTATCTTTGTCTTTATCCAGGTCGTGCTCAGGTACGGCTTTCATTTCGCCTTCAGCTGGGCCCAGGAGCTGGGACGGTATCTCACTATTTTCTTGACATTTCTTGGCGCCAGCCTGGGGGTGAAATACGGCACCCATTTCAGCATGGAGGCCATGATAAAATATCTGCCCTCCCGGACAAGCCACCTGGTACAGGCCGTAGCAAATCTTCTCTGCGGTGTGTTTTTCATTCTCATCATCTATTTTGCCCTGGTGCAAATCCAAAAACTCCACCGATACGGCGCCCGCACGGCCACACTCCATATGCCCATGTATATCCCGTATATTCCCATCCCGGTCTTTTCGATAACCATTGCGATACGGTTTTTCCACGCGGCCTATTCTCACACGCGACAGGCCCTTGGCCATGAACCCGGTGAATGCTAAAGGGGCGATCCTGATATGATCCCTACAATAATCATCACTTTTCTCATCCTGCTCCTGATCAGTGTCCCCATTTCCGTCACCCTGGCAATTGTCACAGCCATAGCCCTTTTCTTTTTTACGTCGTCACCCCTTCTGGTAATCCCTCAGCAACTTTTCAATGCCCTTGATAATTTTGTCATGCTCGCGGTTCCCTTTTTCATCCTCGCAGGCTCCATTATGACCGAAGGGGCAATGGCCCGGCGATTGATCAATGTAATGAATTTTCTTGTGGGGCATATCCGGGGAGGAGGTGCTGTCGCTTCTGTGGTGGCCTGCATGTTCTTTGCAGCCCTGTCGGGATCGAGTCCTGCCACAGTTGTTGCCATCGGGTCTATCATGATTCCCGCCCTGGTCAAGTCAGGATATGATGAAAATTTTTCGGTCGGCCTTCTTACCTCTGCCGGTTCCCTGGGCATTGTTATTCCCCCGAGTATCCCAATGATCTTCTATTGCCTTGTAATGAATGTCTCGGTGGCTGAACTCTTCATGGCGGGGATCCTGCCGGGTATCCTGATCGGCGCCATCTTCATCGGGTACACCCTTTATATGTCCCGGAAGCATAACTGGAAGGAAACCAAGAAATATACTCTGAAGGAAGGGATCGCCATAATAAAAGAGGGAATATGGGGGCTTTTCCTCCCCATCATCGTGCTTGGGGGGATCTACTCCGGGGCGTTTACCCCAACGGAGGCGGCAGCTGTTTCAGTGGTGTATGCCATTTTTGTGGAACTGGTGATATACCGGGAAATGAAATTGTCAAACCTGAAGAAAGCCCTGGTGGGCTCGGCAGTCCTCTCCGCCTCGCTCCTCTTTATCCTGTCCTGTGCCATGACGTTCATCTGGCTGCTGACATCTGAGCAAATCCCCCTGCATGTAGCGGAATTCACCGTGGGATTTGCCAAGACATGGTGGATCTTCCTGGCCCTCGTCATGGTTCTTTTTCTCATCATGGGATCGGTGATGGACGATGTCTCCGCCATGATGATCCTTTCCCCTATCTTCCTCGAGACCCTGCGGCGATTTAATATCGACCTGGTGCATTACGGTATCGTCATGGTCCTGGTCATCGAGTTCGGCTTCCTGACTCCCCCATTCGGGCTGAACCTCTTCGTCACCATGGGAATCACCCAAAAAAACCTGGTCCAGGTGAGCCGTGCCGTGGCCCCCTTTCTGGTCCTCCTGCTCATCGCACTGGTGATCATTACCTACATACCAGCCATCTCCCTCTACCTCCCCATGAAGTTCCTACGATAAGAACATCAAAAAATATCTGGCTATTTGCAAATTTTGCTGCACATATTACAATAAAACAAAGTGCGAGGAGCCACAAAAGGAACACCGGAGGTTTTTTTTCATGGAAAAAGTTCAAATCGATGGAGTTGATCTCTATTTGAGTCAACCGGATGAGTTGCCCATGTCCTGGGTGGGGCAACCCGAGCTTGTCACCCAAGTCCTTGCAGCCTGGCTGGTCATAGGCGAAAATGATTTTCCCCTCAATCCCAGGCTTGTCGGGAAACCAGGGGTTGGCAAGACGACCCTGGCCTACCACGCCGGCAGGAGCCTTGGCCGGCCCGTGTACCTTTTCCAGGCAACCATGGACACCAGGCCGGAGGATCTCATTGTAACACCGGTCATATCGGAGGAAGGAAAAATAAAATACATGGCCAGCTCGGTGGTTTCAGCCATGATCAAGGGTGGAATCGCCATCATTGATGAGGGGAACAGGATGAGTGAAAAAAGCTGGGCGTCCCTGGCTCCCCTGCTGGACAGCCGACGCTACGTGGAATCGGTGGTGGCTGGAATCAAGATCTCTGCGCACCCGGATTTCCGTTTCTGTACAACCCTGAATGACGATGCCAGTACATTTGAACTCCCGGAATATATCCATTCGAGGCTGCAGCCCCGGATCTATATCGATTTCCCTGAAAAGGACGAGGAGCTTGAGATTCTCCACAAAAACCTGCCATTCGCCGACGAAGAAATCCTGCAGTATGTGGTCGACTTTCTTCAGACCGCTCACGAAGCCAACGAACGATATTCAGCAAGAGACGGAATCAACATCGCCCGCTATGCCCTGAAACGGCTCGTGGGCCGCCGCGAGGGACTGAACAAAGCAGAAAAAAGATTGAAAACCCTTTTTCTTCTGAAAGAGGCGGCCTCGATGATCCTGGACAAGACCGCGTCAGATTATTTTGGGGAAATTGTAGATGACCGGGATTTTGAACAATAACTTCACCTGGAAAAACGTTCGGTTTGTTCCTGTTCTACACAACAGGATTGAATTTGCCGTGGAAGTGCGCCGCCAGTTTGAGGAGTTTCAGCCGGATGTGGTGGCGGTGGAATTTCCAGGCACCCTGGAGAAAAAAATTATCCAGGGGGTGGAGCGACTTCCGCTCCTTTCGGTCGTCTTTTATGAGGAACAGGACGGCACGTTTACCTATCTTCTCCTCGAGCCCACCGACGGGCAGGTGGAAGCCCTCCGCCTGGCCCGGGCAAAGGGTGTCCCGGTTCGATTCATTGATCGGGATACTGAAGGGTACGGAATGGATTTCTCCCCCATGCCCGACCCCTATGCTGCTGCCAAAATTGGTCATTTTCTCTACGCACGGGCTTACGTCCACATCCATCATGGGGACAAGCCGTCACCTGATGACCTCCTCCGGGAAAAAACTATGGCCTACCATCTCCAGCAACTAAACAGGGGGAAAAAACGGGTCCTTTTTGTGTGCGGGCTTTCTCATCTCCCGGGAATCCTTGAACTTCTTAATTATCCACAGACCCAGGTGATAGGCCGGCGCGAAAGGCAGGGAGTGGGTATCGCCCATCTCCATGAAAAATCCAGCCGAGAGATCATGACTGAAATGCCGTTTCTTGCAGCTGCCTATGAAAGGGCAAGACCCGAACCACTCATTGGTCTGGATCGCCTTGAAAT
Source organism: Deltaproteobacteria bacterium (assembly GCA_003646815.1). Lineage (GTDB taxonomy): Bacteria > Desulfobacterota > DSM-4660 > Desulfatiglandales > Desulfatiglandaceae > B46-G9. The sequence continues at coordinate 41,791 of QMLQ01000001.1, forward strand.
AAACAGCCGGCTTATCGATCTGGCAAGGGAAAACTACTGGAAGCACAGTAAAGAAGAGCTCTCCAGGTCTCAGTTGAAAACCCTCTATACATTCAGCAGAAATTACGCCCTCATCACAGGGGCCCTTGTACCCGATTTTTATCAACTGGTGGTGGCCGCAAGAGGAGTTGCCGATGATGATTTTGCCTATGAGGTGTGGGACCTGGGAAGCCGGTATCCCTGGCAGGACGAAGCACCCGGGCTGCCCGTCCTCAGGCTTCGCGGGGAAGACCTCTACCTGGACCGCAAGCGCATCAGGTTTCACCGTCGAATGAAGACCATGCGAAGACGCCTTATACCTGTTCCGGTCAGAAAAAAGAAGCGGGAGC
>QMLQ01000002.1 GCA_003646815.1 Deltaproteobacteria bacterium
ATGGTGGCCATCGTGCTTGCGGATCACCTGTTGCGGTGGAGGGCCGTTGCCGGTCAGGAATCCCGGGGGACCGGATAAATGGTGCGGGATGTACAGATCGCCGTTCCCGTATGGGGAAGGAATACCGGAGAGGTCCTGGACAAGATGCGGCGCTCTGCCGCCCTCGCCCAGCTGCTGGAGGTCCGGCTTGACCGCACAGAGGAATTTGATCTCCTCGAGATTGTAACAAATGCGCCGAAACCTATCATTGTCACCTACCGCTCCAAAAAAGAAGGGGGGAACGGCAGGGCCCATTATGCTACGCGAATACGGCTCTTGAAAGAGGCCGTTGAGAGGGGTGCGAATTTTATTGACGTGGAATTCAGCATTCCCCTGATCTGCCGGGAGCCTCTTTTCAGAAACAGGAAGAATACGCGGATAATCGTGTCACGGCATATCCTCAATAGGACTCCTTCCCCAAAGGTCCTCACCAATCTCCTCGGAAAAATGGCGGCCACCGGGGCCGATATTGTGAAGATTGTAACCCGGGCCAGGGACATTGAAGATAACCGGACGATTCTCGATTTGTTCCCCCTGGCACGTCGGCTCGGAATTCCCCTCATCGCATTCTGCCTGGGCTCTCAGGGACGTATCAGCCGCATCCTTTCGCCCCTGCTGGGTGGATTTCTCACCTTTGCTTCTCTGGAGGAAGGGGAAGAATCCGCAGAAGGACAGCTTCCTGTTCGTGAAGTATGGGAAATACTGAACAGGCTCACCGGCCATGAAAATTGATGAAGATACCGATCTGTATGGGGTGGTAGGAATACCCCTCCGCCATTCTCTGAGTCCCGTGATGCACACTGCCGCATTTGAGGCGTACGGGCTGAATGCCGTTTACCGCGCCTTTGAGTCCACGAACCTTGCAAACACTGTCAAGGGGGCCCGGGCCATGGGCATAAGAGGGCTGAGCGTCACCATTCCCTATAAATCGGACATCATTCCCCTCCTCGACCGCGTTGACCCCATTGCAGAAAAGATCGGCGCGGTCAATACGGTGGTAAACCGTGACGGTTCGCTTGTTGGATATAATACTGATGCTGCGGGGGCCATTGATGCCCTTCGGGAGGTTGTTGATCCAAGGAAAAAGAATACCGTGATCCTGGGATCGGGTGGGGCGGCAAAGGCCATCGCATACGGACTGAAAGAACAGGGCGGCAAGGTCACCATCGCGGCCCGGTCAAAAAAAGCAGGGGAAGATCTTGCCCTGCGCCTGAACAGCGCATATATCACCATCGGGGAAATCAGGGGAATGCGCATGGACATTCTCATCAACGCGACGCCCGTGGGCATGTACCCCCAAGAGGAACAATTACCGGTTGACCTTTCTGCCATTCGCGTGGAAACGGTCATGGACATCGTATATAACCCGCTTGAAACCCCGCTCCTGAAAAAGGCTGCAGCCCTTGGATGCCGAACCATCTCCGGCGTACGCATGCTTATTTTCCAGGGTGCTGAACAATTTCGCCTCTGGACCGGTCTGGAAGCCCCCGTGGAGGCGATGGAAACCGCGGTCATGAAGGTTTTGACATGAATGGTTCCGTCCCCATTCCAGGATCCAAATCCCTATCCCACCGCGCCATGATAGCCGCTGCCCTGGCTGATGGGGAAAGTCTCCTCAAAGGCGTTCTCTTTTGCGGAGACACCGATTACACGAGAAAAGCACTGGAGATGCTTGGGGCGGTTATGGCTCCCAGGGGTGAAGACCTCCTGGTGCAGGGAACCGGCGGACGCCTGAAGAGAGCCGCTTCCGGAATCAATGTGTTCATGGGAAACGCCGGCACCACCTTGCGCTTCCTCCTCTCTGTGGTGAGCCTGAGCCGCGGAGAGTTCGTACTGGACGGCTCCCCCCGGATGCGGCAGCGGCCCGTGGGCATCCTTGCTCATGCGCTGAATGCGCTGGGAGCCCGTGTCCGGTTCCCCGGAAAAACGGGTTTTCCACCGGTGCTGGTGGAGGCCCGGGGGCTTTCAGGCGGGTCGGTGGAGATTCCCGGCGAGGAGAGCAGCCAGCACCTTTCATCTCTTCTTCTCGCAGCTCCTTATGCCCGGGAAGATACGGAAGTCCGGGTCACGGGGCAGCTTTTATCCCGCCCCTACGTGGATATGACCGTAAAGGTCATGGAGGCGTTCGGTGCCGGGGTGTCCCGGCAGGGGTATGAATTATTCCGCGTGAAGTCCGGGGAGCATTATCAGCCTCGAACCTTTACCATCGAAGCGGATGTATCAGCCGCGGGCTATTTCTGGGCCGGGGCCGCGGTATCCGGAGGAAGCGTCACCACGGTAAATGTCGACCCCTTTGCCACCTCCCAGGGAGACATCGGGTTCCTGGATATCCTGGAGGAAATGGGCTGCCGCGTGAAGAGGGAGCCCGGTAAAGTCACCGTACAGGGCGGGACACTGAATGGGGTTGAGGTTGACATGGGAACAATGCCGGACACGGTTCCCACCCTGGCGGCCGTGGCCCTTTTCGCCACGGGTAAAACAGTTATCAGAAACGTGGCCCATATCCGTCTCAAAGAGAGTGACCGAATCGGGGCAGTGGCGGCAGAGTGGAAACGGCTGGGCGCCCGGGTCGAGGAACTGCCGGACGGCCTGGTTGTTGAGGGGGGCCTACCGCTCAAAGGAGCTTCCGTGGACCCGCACCATGACCACCGTATTGCCATGAGCCTGGCGGTGATAGGGCTCAGGGTACCAGGCCTCGTCATCACCGACAAGACATGTGTGAATAAGTCCTTTCCCACCTTCTGGGACCTCTGGGACGCCTTGCGCTAGCCCGCTTTTCTCACGGACCTTCGCAGCGAGGCTATCCGCCGCAACAGTAAATTGCCCGTGAGAAATGCGGGCCAAAACCGATTCTCTCCGGTTATGATATAAGCACTCTCGAGCAAAAAATGCAATCTCGGGTGCAGGGAAAGCGGAGCTCCCAGCTCTTCCATTGAGGACCGATCATCTTCTTTTTCCGAGGATTTCCTTGACTTATGAGATAGAAGTGGGATATAGAAGACACGTCAGCAGCAGAAGATTTATTAAGAAGGGGAAAAGAAGACATTGAGCAGAGACGACCTGATCCAATTGGAAGGAAAAATAACAAGGGTTCTTGGGGGCGGCATTATGGAAATCGAGTGCGATAATAACGTGATCGTCCGAGGGCGCCTTTCCGGCCGTATGAAAAAATACCGCATTAAAGTTATGGTTGGAGACCGAGTCCAGGTAAGCGTTTCCCCGTATGATCCCACCCACGGCCTCATCACCTACCGTATGAAATAACCAGGCGCCCCAGTTCCTAACGCAACACCTCCCTCATCCGGGTAATCATCCCATCCTTCCCGATAAGCTCTTCCACCCGAAGGCTCTTTTTTTCGATGCCTTTCCGGTCAATGAAAATAAGCGTGGGGACACCGCGTATTCCATACATCGCCAGGATCTTGTCCTGTGCCGGGTGACGCCTCGTGAGATCAACCCTGAGGGTTACAAATTCCCTGCTCAGGGCGAGCACCTCTGGATCCGTAAAAACAGTCCTTTCCAGGGCCCTGCATGGACTGCACCACTCTGCTGAAAAATCAAGCAACACGGGCCGCCCCTGTTCTTTAGCCGCTTGCACACGGCTGATCTGGTAGGGAGTCCATTGGATCCCCTGTTTCTGCTTGGGGACTGCAAGGAAAAAGATAACGGCGGCCGTTAAAAGGACTACCCCGAGCCCCCGCTTCACAAACACAAAACCGGCCCAAGAGGCCTTGCTCTTTTCAAGCCACCCCAGATGCAAACCTGCTCCTACCAGCACGACGCCCACCACAGATGCTTTCAGGACAGGAGAGGCAAACAAGGGCAGAATCATGTAGGCAGCCATTCCGATTAATATCCACCCAAAGCATGTGCGAATCCATACCATCCACCCGCCCGAAAGGGGGAGACGTTCCAGGTTGCTTGAAAACACGGCAAGCACCGCAAGAGGAAGCCCCAGGCCTATGCTCAGGACGAAGAAGTAAAGAATTCCCAGGGCCGGGTCTGCTTTTTGTCCCACAAACGTGAGCAGACCCAGGATAAAAGGCCCGAGACAGGGTGCCGCTACCACCCCGAGAGTCAATCCCATGAAGAATGTTCCGAAATAGCCCCCAAAAGTTCTTGCCGATACCTGCATGATGCCGGAAGGAACCCTGATTTCCCACAGGCCGAAAAAACTTGTGGCAAGGCCCACAAGTATTGCCGCCACGATGAACAGCACAATGGGACTCTGGAGCACAGAACCCAGGAGTCCTCCGGAGAGGGCCGCAACAGCCCCCAGCGTGGCATTGGTAAACGCAAGGCCCATCATGTAGAGAAAACCGTGAAAGACGGGCCTGCCCGTCTTCTGTCCGCTGCGCCCACCGAAATATGAGACGGTAATGGGAATCAGGGGATATACGCAAGGCGTAAGATTCAGTGCCATACCCCCAATAAAGATCCCCAGGAGTGTCAGGAAGAGTCCCGCTCCCGGGATAAAACCGGTCGGTGCCGTCCGTGCCTGCGCCTCTGATTCTGCCTGGGCAAAAAGGACCTGGTTTTTAGGAGTTGTCCGTGCCCCCTCAACAGCAACTGGTACCCGGAAAGAGAAGGGAATGGTTTCAGGGGGCAGGCAGGACGTATCAGAGCAGGCCTGATAGGAAAGGCTCCCTTCCAGGACCTTGTCCCCTGCAGGAGCCTGGCGGTCTACCTGGAGATTGGCGCGGACCAAAAATGTTCCACTATAGACATTTATTGTTTCCGTGCTGAAGGAAAATTCTTTTTTTTCCGGGGAGGGAAAACGTATGCCAGTAATCTTTACACCGGCAAGGGGTTTGACGTGCAAGGCCGTGGGGATCAGGCCCTCGCCGCCTTTTCCGGTTTCATGAATATACCACTTGGGGGCGACATTCACCCGAAAAAGCAGGGGATATGATCCCCCCCTGGGATACCTGTCCTGGGAGTGAAGCACTGTTATCCCGGCAGTGCCCGCCCAGGCACCAGGAACAGACACTGCCACAATCACGATCCAGCAGAAAAGGAGTGGTACCAGGGCTCTCGTGGACCACTCTTTATGCGTGAAAACGTATGGTTTTTTCATGGATCCTCTCTTGCAGGACCTTCATCAAAGTGGTTTGCGGTAAGGGGGGTCTTCCTTGCTGCCTTCCAGCATGGCCCGCACGCGGTCGCGTTCAGCCCGTACCTTCCGCAGTTTCTCTTCCAGCACAGGCCTCTTGTCAGGAGGGCTTTTTCCCAGAGCTTCTTCCAGGTGCTCCACATCTTTTTCCAGGCGATACAAATCCTTCGCAATCATTCGGATAGACATGATAATTTCCGCGACATTACAGTCTGTTCTCTGTTCCCGGCGGACAAGCTCTTTTTTTACTCTTCCGGTTCTCCTTCACAACCTTTTTCAGATCTTCTTGAGACCTTTCAATTTTTCTTCAACAGGGTCCATTTCCTTTTCCCGGCCGAATTTCTTCAACCGTTCCCGCAGTTGGTCTATTTTTTTCTGCAGTTCCGGCAGGATCTCTTCCTCGAACTTTTTCCTGGTGGAAGCCCCCTTTTCCTTCAGTGCCTCCATGAGGTCATCCAGTTCCTTTTGAAGCCTCTTCACTTCGTCTGAATCAGGTATCTTACGGAGCGGTTCCACCATTCCTTCCAGGGTTCCTTCCAGGTCCTTGAGGCTGTCTTTCATGCCACCTATGAACTGGTCCAGGAGCGCCGCAGACCGGGACGAGCCCTCCACCGTGACTCCCTGTTCAAGCGGCTTTCCTCCTTTCGAGGGATTGACCACCTCAATCGCCTTTCTGGCTGCATCCTGTGGATCCGTCCCAATATAAAAACAGGCATCTTTTGTGGTTGCGTTGGTGAATTCCTTTGCGATCACCACGTTAACCAGGTAAATCCCCTCCTTGGTATAGGTAATTCCAGTTACTTTGCCGATCTGGTTCTGTTCAAAAACCACAGGGTCTTCCGTTTTCAAACCATTTATTTCCTGAAAACGGATCGTGAAGGATAATCCCTTCTCATAACAACCCGCCACAAAAAGCACCCCCGCAATAACAAGAAGCAATAGTCTACGCAAGGTCATCGTGTCCTCCAATACATTGTGCAAGTTGAGGTGGATTCTCTTCCAGCCGAAGGGCCAATGCTTCCGGCGCAAAAGAAAGTTTCCGAAAAAGTGCCCTTTCCAGGGCCTTGCACTGATTGAAATTATCGGTTATCCGCTGTTCAAGCCCCCGTCCGTTTCCTCCATAGCGTTCCAGGATATAGGCAAGCCGTTGCTCCAAGCTTACAATGGAATGATGATTCACCCGCTTGTCAGCATAATAAACCACCTCTTTTTCCGAAAAACGGACATCGGCAATGCGGTTTTGCAATACCACATGCTCGGCCACAATGGGGGCGATTTCTTCAAGACCGTTCTGGAGGCATATCCTCCTCCCTTCTTCTGCATGATCTTTTTTTGTAACCAGGCAGGACGTCTTGGCGATGTCATGGAGGAGGGCTGCGGCAATCACGGTATCGAGGGAAATGGGTTCTCCGGCGGCCATAAGCTCACAGCCGATGAGGCGCGCGATTTTTGCAACCACGATGGAATGCTCCCTGATATTATCAAGCATTTCATATCGGTCCATGAGCTGGAAACAGGTTTTGATAGAGGGAACCATTTTTTCTTTTCCGGAGTCATCAGTCGTAAGTCGTGAGTCGTCGGTCTTTTTGAAATTACCAACTCCTGCATAACCATGCAAGGGAAAACAATATGCAGTTCTCAGGTAACAGGCTGCACTTCCTGTTGACAAGAACAGGGGTTTTGTATAGCGTACCTAAAATGAACTATGTCTCCTGAAACCTGCTTCGGAAAAGGAGGAGCGCCATTTCTGATTTTTCACAAAATATTCATCATATCACCACGTTCCATATCCTCAAACAGGACAGGAAATACCTGCGGTCGCAGTTGCGACTGCATTCCAAATGGAAGAAAACCGTCCTGATTGTACCGCTCCTGGCAAGCGAGTACACGGATCCGGAAAATGCGCCCGTGTTCAAAAATATCCTGAAGCAACTCAAAGCGGTTACGTATCTTTCCACGATTATCTTTGGCCTTGACAGTGCCACGGAAGAGGAAGCCCACCACCTCAATGACCTTGTATCTTCATACGGAATCAGGAATTACCTCATCCAGTGGAACAATGGGCCCGGGTTTACGGAGATCTACGAGAAGCTGAATGATGCAGGGTTCAATTTCAGTGAGCCGGGCAAGGGCAAAAACATGTTTCTCAGTTTTGGCATTGCCATTGCCCTCGGGGCCCAGTCCATCGGACTGATAGATGCGGACATCAGGTCCTTTAAACAAATCCAGTTGGATCGCCTCTTCTATCCAGTCGTTGCCCTGAATTATGACTTTGCGAAGGCCTATTACACCCGCATCAGGGAACGGCAGTTTTACGGTCGGGTAAAAAGACTGCTCCTGGACCCGCTCCTCCTCTCGCTCAAGAGAAAATTTGCCGATACCAAACAGGAAAAAATGCTGAACCTCATCGAGTTTCTGCTGGGGTTTAATTATCAGCTCTCCGGAGAAGTTGCTTTCCACGTGGACCTGTTGAAAAAAATGCGTTTCGCAACCAACTGGGGAGTGGAAATCTTTACCCTCATAGAGGTGTACAGGAAAGCCTCGTCCACCGCCCAGGTAATGTTTTCTGATGAGCCCTTTGACCATAAACACCAAGAGGTTTCTGCTGAAGACCGCACCAAAGGCCTCAACCGCATGGGAATTGACATTGTTACAACCCTTATGAACGCGCTCATCATTGAAGAGGGGCTTGAGATATCCGACACCTTCTTTCGGGACCTTTCAATCACGTACCAGGCGCTTGCTGAGGAACAGGTCAAAAAATACTCCGATGACGCCAGTTTCAGCAATCTCAAGTATGATCGGGACACCGAGGAATACCTGGTGAAAAATGTATTCAGGAATTCCATTCTGGAAGCGGGGGAGGTCCTTACCGCACCCTACAGGATGACAGAGCGCTTTCTACGGTTTATTCATTCCCATGCTGAATTCAAGCCTTTTCTCGAGCGCGGTCTCTCTGACGCCGTCCTGGAAGTGGAGCGAAAGACACAGCAGACCATTTTTGAAATGCCCCAGACCGTGTCATGGGAGCGGGTGTCAAATAAGCTCCCCAGGATTTTCTTCGACCTCATTGAGGTGGTCGAAAATGAGAAGAGGCGTTTCGTCTTATGATTGATAGGGCCGGGCCGAACCTCACCGGAAAACCCCTCCGGCTCGTCTTTACCGATCTGGACGGAACCATTCTGGACTCCGAAAGCTATTCCTGGGAGGAAGCCGCTCAAGCGCTTGACCTGTGCCGACAACAGCGTGTCCCGGTCATTCTGGCCTCGAGCAAGACCAGGGCGGAAATGGAAATTATTCGCGCGCGGATGTCCCTGGCAGATCCGTTTATAGTGGAAAACGGGGGCGGTATTTTCCTGCCCGGAATATCCGGTGGAAGGCCCCTGCCTGAGGCGGAACCGGACGGCAGCCTCTGGAAAGTGGTGCTTGGCAGGCCTTACAGCCACCTTGTCCACGCCTTGAAGGAAATAGGGGAAGAACTGGGCTATACACTTGCTGGTTTTTCGGATCTGGATATCAATCAAATCGTTTCCCTCACCGGTCTTGATAAAGGGATGGCCCAACTGGCGGCAAAGAGGGAGTTTGATGAGCCTTTCGTGGTGTATTCACCCGAAAATCCCGACATCCGCGCTCTCCAGAATGCAGCAAAAAAAAGAGGACTTACGGTTACCCGGGGCGGTCGCTTTTTCCACCTCCACGGGGCAAACGACAAGGGGCGGGCAATGGCACAGATCGTTGCCCTGTACCGGCAAATGCATCACAAAGTGATTTCCATGGCGCTGGGGGACAGCCCGAATGATTTTCCCATGCTCGAATGTGCCGATGTTCCGGTGCTGGTGGGCTCTGAGCATGACTTCCCTGGCCTTTCGTCACGGATACCTGGTATCGTTTTCACAAACCGCCCGGGGCCCGGAGGATGGAACAAAGCGGTGCTGAATTTTCTCGAATCAAGGAGTGAAAAGGAATGACTGAAAAGTTTCAACCCGAAATAAACCCTGATGGGGTGAAAAAAGCCGAACTGGTTGTTTGTATCCCATCGTACAATGAAGCAGACTCCATTGCTTATCCTACCATGCAGGCCGATAAGGGACTCAGAAAGTACTTTGAAGACAAATCGGCCGTGATTATCAACTGCGATAACAACTCTCCGGACAATACCGGAAAGGCATTTCTGGAAACGTCAACGCGGACGCCGAAGATGTATCTCTCCACCCCTCCGGGGATCAAAGGGAAGGGAAACAATTTCAAAAATCTTTTCAAAAAGGTGGTTGACCTTCGTGCAAAAGCGGTGGTGGTGGTGGATGCGGACCTGAAAAGTATCACCCCCGAATGGATTAAGCATTTGGGCGAGCCTCTCTTCGAGGGTTTTTCTTACGTAGCACCCCTGTACGTCCGTCACAAGTATGACGGCACCATTACCAACGGCATCGCGTACCCCATGACCAGAGCCCTCTACGGCAGACGCGTCCGCCAGCCCATTGGAGGGGACTTCGGATTCGGCGGCAAGCTTGCCAGTGTCTACCTGGAGAGCAGTATCTGGGACGAGGCAGTAGCAAATTTCGGCATTGATATCTGGATGACAACCCTTGCCATCAACCAGCGCGTACAGATCTGCCAGTCTTTCATGGGAAGGCCCAAGATCCACCGCACAAAAGATCCGGGCGCACACCTGGGTCCCATGTTCAGGCAGGTGGTGGGGACCATGTTTTCCATGATGAAAGAATTTGAGGCCTTCTGGAAAAAGGTCAAATACAGCCGACCCACCGCTATCTACGGCTTTGGGCTGGGCGAGGTGGAGATGCCTCCCAAGGTGGAAGTAAACACCCAAAACCTCATGGAAAAATTCCACAAGGGGTTTGATGAATATGGGGAACAGTGGAAGAAAATCCTGACGGAAGAGGTATACAAGAAGCTTCATGAAATTGGTGAAATGGGTGAAACGGTATTTACATTCCCCACAGATCTGTGGGCCCGGGTCCTCTTTGACATGGCCGTCGCCTACCGGGATTCTGTTATTGACCGTGAATTGATGATGGACTCCCTAATCCCACTCTACTTTGGGAGGACCCTTTCCTTCGTAAAAAGGACCCGGCGAATGTCCATTAAACAGGCTGAAGAGGCCATTGAACAGGACTGTGCAACATTTGAAATGGCCAAGCCCTATCTCCTCAAACGCTGGGAGGAGCAATAGCCCGTAAATCCCGTGTCCCTTTTCTCAGATTGAGCCTTTTCAGCAGAATCAGCGTGCAAACATGAACATCCAACTTTTTCAAGCGGGCCTTCACCGTACCAGGATCAAACGCACGTCCATGACATTGGTATTGGTGGGGCCGGTGATGAGCAGGTCGCCGGTCTCCCGGAGAAAGTGGTAGGCGTCATTATTCTCCAGGAAATCCCGTGCTTTCATGCCGGCCTCTTCCGCCCGCTTTACGGTGAGGGGATCTACCATGCCACCCGCCGCATCCGTGGGACCATCATTGCCATCCGTTCCTCCACTCATGATCACCACGCGAGGGGCAGTTCCAGCCAGGTCCATGGCAGCTGCCAAGCAAAACTCCTGGTTCCGGCCGCCAAGCCCTTTCCCCCTGATCGTAACAGTGGTCTCCCCGCCGGAAATAATGCACGCAGGAGGTGAAACAGGGTGACCTGTCCGGAGGATCTCCCGGGCAATGGCCGTGTGAACCCGCGCCACCTCCCTGGTTTCTCCTTCCACCATGGAGGAAAGAATAATCGTCGTATAGCCCAGGGCCTCGGCCTTCTTCCCGGCCGCCTGGAGGGCTATCATGTTGCTCCCAACAATCCGGTTATTGACCCTTTCAAATACCGGGTCCCCCTCCTTTGGTGTCTCGCTCAACTTCCCCGCAACACCGGCCTGCAGGTGGTTTTTTACGGCGGGGGGAATATCTGTAAGCCTGTACTTCTCCAGGACCTCTTGAACCTTCCTGTAGGTGGAGGTATCCGGCACGAAGGGCCCTGAAGCAATGACGTCCATTTTGTCTCCCACCACATCCGAAAGCATCAGATTTATGGTGGTCGCAGGATAGGCCAAACGGGCCATCTGCCCCCCCTTGGAAGAGGAGATGTGCTTCCTGAGGGCATTGATTTCATCAATACTCGCACCACACTCAATCAGCATTCTGGTCACGGCCTGCTTTTCTGCAAGGGTTATCTCTCCTGCCGGCTGGGGAAGCAGGGCCGATCCTCCTCCTGATATGAGGGAAAAGACCAGGTCGTTCTCCCCGCATCCCTGCAGAAGCTCCAGGATCTTCCTGGTCCCCGACACCCCGTTTTCATCCGGAATAGGGTGTCCCGCCTCAATGATTTCTATGCGTGAGAGCGGCGTGGTGAACCCATATTTCACCGTAATCACACCGGTCTCGAGCCTCGAGCCAAGGGTATCCTCAATGGCTTTTGCCATGGGGGCGGTGGCCTTTCCGCCTCCCACGACCAGAACCCGGTTAAACCGGCTCAAATCAACTTCCTGTGTTTCCGGTTCTTCCTGGCCCAGGCTGAGAATATCACCTTGCCGCTTTACAAACTGCCTCACCGCATTATAAGGATCCACGGCAGCCACAGAATCCCTGAATATCTCTTCCGCATGGGTACGCATTTGATGGATCATTCTTGCCTCCGCTTTCGCAATGCCTAGTCGAATCAAAGCAATTGTATTATATAGTTTGTATTTTACGTTCTCGCGGTCGCATTGTCCAACGAGAACTTCCTTCATCTTTTTCCACTATATATGGTATTTTCTCTTGACCTTTATCGCAATACGTTGTATGGAGCCCCTTAGCATGGAGGAAACATACCCGGGACAAACAAAACAAAGGAAGTACGATCGAAGGGCTTTCCTGGCAAAAAGCCTTACCTTTTTGGCAGGGACCTTCGTGGGGCTTGATTTCTTCCGGCCCATGCAGGCCGGAGCAGAGACCACTCTTCCCAGGATAGCACTCATCATTGATGACATCGGCTCGAGCGTCTCCCGTGCGAGAGCATTCGCCGCCCTGGGTATTCCCATTACCTTCTCCATCCTTCCCCAGCTCAGGTATTCCCGGGTGCTGGCCCAGGAAATGGATACCATGGGCCACGAAATAATGCTGCATCAACCCATGGAACCCTACTGCCACGAACTGGACCCGGGGCCCGGAGCTGTCTATATCTCCTACGCGGACATGGAAATTGAAGAGATCGTAAAAGAGAACCTTGCGCAGATTCCTGAGGCAACCGGGGTCAATAACCACATGGGTTCCCGGTTTACGTCATGCCCCAGAAAGGTGCTGCAGGCACTCAAGGTGATCAAGGAGAACGATCTTTTCTTTGTGGACAGCCTGACTACCTGCCACTCCAAGGCATACACCATGGCACGCCGCCTTCACATGAGAACGGCTCCCAGAAATATCTTCCTGGATCATGACCCTGATCTTTCCTCCATTCGCCTGCAGCTCAGGCGACTCAAGGCCCATGCCCTGACCTATGGTGCAGCCATAGGGATAGGTCATCCTCACATTCCCACCCTGGCGGCTCTCCACGAGTTCAAATGGGAACTCGAAGACCAGGAAAGCACTCTTCAACTTGTCCCCGTATCCCGCTTGCTTTAGCCCCCGGCCCCTGCTACAATCGTCTTCCAGAAAATATATTTCTGCAGACTCCGCTCCGACGGCTATCATTTTGGAGCCAGAACAACCTGTTCTCCAACGACTTGAAATAATTGAACCCTGGCCATGAAAGACTGCTTGAGGAGTATGAACATCGAATGCTGAATGAATGACAAGGGTGAATTGCTCAATGATATCCTGAAGGAAGCAGACGAATTAATTAGAATTTTCGTGGCAAGCATAAAAACGACTGAAAAGAAACTGAAATAGCCAATGGCAAAATCATTCAGGAATTTGGTGTTTACTCTTTTATTCAACGTTGCATGTTCGATGTTTGACGTTCGTCTTTACATGCAGGAGGAACAATAATGACCATCATCCACGGATTTCGGCTCATCAAAGAGCAGGAAATCGCAGAACTGAACATTCTTGCCCGGCTTTTCACGCATGAGAAAACCTGCGCGGAACTCCTTTCTCTTTCCAATGATGACGAAAACAAGGTTTTCGGTATTACCTTCAAAACACCCCCTTCCGATTCAACGGGGGCGGCTCACATCCTGGAGCATTCAGTGCTCTGCGGTTCCCGAAAATACCCGGTAAAAGAACCGTTTGTTGAACTTCTCAAGGGTTCCCTGCAGACCTTTCTCAACGCCTTCACCTATCCCGACAAGACCTGCTACCCGGTGGCCAGCCAGAATGTAAAGGACTTCTATAATCTTATTGATGTTTACCTGGATGCGGTTTTTTACCCCCGCCTCACACCCCATATTTTTGAACAGGAGGGCTGGCACTATGAATTGCAAAATCCCAATGACCCTTTGTCCTACAAGGGAGTGGTTTTCAATGAAATGAAAGGCGCCTATTCTTCCCCTGAGCAGGTCCTCTCAAAATACACCCTGGAATCACTTTTCCCGGACAACCCTTACGGGCTTGATTCAGGAGGAGACCCGAGAGAAATTCCCAAACTTACTTTTGAACAGTTCAAGGCCTTCCATGCAAAATATTACCACCCCTCCAACGCCCGGATATATTTTTATGGGGACGATGACCCTGAGCAAAGGCTCAAGATTGCTGATGGGTATCTGAGTGCTTTTGATCGCGCTGAAATTTTCTCTTCCATACCTCTCCAACCCGCCTTTCATAGCCCGCGCCGCCTGAGGCGCCGTTACATGGCCCCGGAGGAAGGTCCCGAAACGGAAAAAGGAATGCTCACGGTGAACTGGGCCATGGGAGAAACCAGTGAAGTAGACACCAATTTTTCCCTCAGGATCATGGAATACATCCTTCTGGGCATGCCGGCCTCACCCCTGCGGAAGGCCCTGTTGGACTCAGGTTTCGGAGAAGATCTGGCCGGTGAAGGGCTCGGGGACGAACTTCGTCAACTCTACTTCTCCACCGGCCTGAAAGGAATCGGGCTCAAAAACGCAGATAAGACCGAGCAGCTCGTCCTGGAAACCCTTGATGAACTTTCCACCAAGGGAATCGATCCCAATACCGTTGAAGCCGCCTTGAATACCATTGAATTCCGCTTGCGGGAAAACAACACCGGCCAGTTCCCCCGTGGACTTCTCCTCATGCTCCGTGCCCTTACTTCATGGCTGTATGGCAAGGATCCTCTGGCGCTCCTTGCATTCGAAAAACCGCTCGAAAACATCAAGAAACGCTGGCGGGAAACACCGCGTTTTTTTGAATCGCGGATACAGCACCTTCTCCTCCAGAACACCCACCGGACTACCCTGATCCTTGAGCCTGATCCCAACCTGCGAGAAAAAGTATTCGCCGAGGAGGAGAAAAAGCTCCAGGAGATCCGGTCAAAGATGGGCCCGGATCAGCTGGAAGAAATTGTGAAGGAAACCCGTGAACTCCAGCGTATCCAGCAGACACCCGATCCCCCTGAGGCCCTTGCCACTATCCCGCGGCTGAAACTGGAGGATCTTGAAAAAACCAACAAGATGATTCCTCTTGAACAGATGGAATACAGGGGTGTGCCGCTGCTGTTTCATGACCTTTTTACGAACGGCATCGTTTACCTGGATGTTGGAATGAATCTCCACGCCATTTGTGACCAGCACCTGCCCCTGGTTCCTCTTTTCGGCCGCGCCCTTCTTGAAATGGGCACTGAAAAAGAGGACTTTGTCCGCCTTACCCAGCGCATCAGCCGGAATACGGGAGGCATTGTTGCCAGACCTTTCACCTCGAGCCACAAAAGCGGGGCCTTATCCGTGGCCCAGCTCTTTCTTCAGGGCAAGGCAATGGTCCCCCGGGCAGGCGAGCTGCTAAATATCCTGCGAGATGTCCTTCTCACCGTGCGGTTTGATAACCGGGAGCGTTTCCGGCAAATGGTCCTCGAGGAAAAGGCCGGCCTGGAACACGCCCTGATACCGCAAGGCCACCAAATAGTAAACCTCCGGCTCCGCTCCCATTACAGTGAGGCGCACTGGGCAGCTGAACAGATGGGAGGGATCACCTACCTTTTCTTCCTGCGAGACCTGGTGAGACAGGTGGATGAGGATTGGGCCGGCGTTCTCTCCGCACTGGAAGCCATGAGGGATGCACTAGTCAACACGCGCAATATGGTCATGAACGTAACCGTAGATGGAAAAAATCGTGCCGTCGTGGAGCAGGAAATCAACACCTTTCTTCACGAGTTCCCTGAGCGGGAAACGAAACCGGAACATTGGGCCGTCACCAGTCCTCCACGTTTTGAAGGGCTGACCATCCCGGCCCAGGTAAACTATGTGGGCAAGGGAACTGATCTCTTCACCCTGGGGTATCACTTTCACGGATCCGCCCTGGTCATTGCCAGATACCTGCGCACCGGCTGGCTCTGGGAACAGGTTCGGGTACTGGGCGGGGCCTACGGAGCCTTTTGCATGTTCGACCGGTTTTCGGGAATTCTGACGTTTGTTTCCTATCGTGACCCCAATATCTTAAAAACGCTCGATACATTCGACCATACAGCGGAGTTTTTGAAAGGACTTGAGCTTCCCGACGAAGAACGGGTAAAGAGCATCATCGGCGCCATAGGTGACTTGGACGCCTACTTGCTCCCTGATGCCAAGGGATATGCTTCAATGATTCGGTATCTCTGTGGTGATTCTGAGGAAGAGAGACAGCAGATGAGGGAAGAGGTCCTGGGAACGTCAGCCGGAAATTTCAGGGCTTTTGCGGATTTTCTTTCCGAAATGGACCGCGAAGGGGCCGTCAAGGTGCTCGGATCACCCGATGCCGTAACTGCTGCCAATGAAGCCCAATCACATGGACTCCATATCACGCGAATCCTGTGATGCCTCTCCATAGTGCAGCTTTTGAAAATTTATTTCCAAATTTTGTTCGGGAATGCTATAAAAACGCCAATTAGTGGGACAGGTCACTGCGCAGATCCGGGGTTTTAAATCGCCGATTTTTCAATGGAGACGGGATATCCGTCTCCTCCCGGCACGAGTTCAAACAGTAGGGAGATACAGTCCATGAAATATACCGTTACATTCTTACCCGACGAAAAATCCGTGGAGGTGGAAGACGGAGCCCGGATCGCGGAAGCTGCCCAGAAGGCGGAAGTCTTTATCAATAACCTCTGCGGCGGTGAGGGGGTCTGCGGCCAGTGTAAAGTTCAGGTGACTTCCGGCAGGGCCGAAGCGGAAGAACAGGCCCAGGGCCTTTTATCTGAGGAGGAAATAGCATCAGGGTATGTCCTAGCGTGCCAGACGGAGATCCATGATAACCTGGAAATCACTATCCCTCCTGAAACCAGGATGGAAGAAGCGAAAATCATGACAGGCGAAGCGGCTGGCGTTTCCCGCTCAGAAGACGACAAGCCCCTGGTGAGAAAAATATACCTGGAATTGCCTCCACCGACCCTGGAAGACAATATTGCGGATATCGAACGGGTGTCCCGGGAATTGAGGCGGAAGATCGGATGGCATTCTTTCGACATTCACCTGGAATGTTTGAAGGGGTTGCCTGAGAAGTTGCGGGACAATGATTGGAAAGTCACCGTGACCCTGGCAAGGGACAGGGATCGTTATCGAATCCAGAGAATCGAACCCCTTGACACCACCAACCGGAACTATGGAGTGGCCATCGACGTGGGCACCACCACGGTAGTAGCCCAGCTCGTCGACATCCGTGCCGGGGAGGTCCTCGGGGTCGAGGGATCTCACAATCTCCAGGCGAGCTATGGCGAAGATGTTATCTCCCGCATGATCTATGCCTGCGGCAGGGGAGGCCTGCCCCCCCTGCATGAAGCCATCATAAAAAACATCAACCAGCTCATCGAAAAACTCGTGGAAAAACACAACGTATCGAAAGAGGACATCAACGCGATCGTGGCGGCAGGAAACACCACCATGAGCCACTTTCTGCTGGGGCTCACCCCCTGTTCCATCCGCCTGGAACCGTATGTTCCCACAGCCGACGAATTCCCTCAAGTGAGGGCGCGTGACCTGGGGATTCAAGTCAGTTCCAACGGATTTATGGAGACCATCCCTTGTGTCGCTTCCTATGTGGGGGGAGATATCGTCGCAGGAGTCATGTCGTGCGGCATTGCAGACCATCCTGAGGTAAGAGGCCTCATCGATATCGGGACCAACGGCGAGATAGCAATCGGAAACAATGAGTGGCTTGTGTGTTGCTCGGCCTCTGCGGGCCCGGCCTTTGAGGGAGGCGGCACCAGGTGCGGCATGCGGGCCATAAAGGGTGCCATTGAAAAAATAGAAATAATAGACGGTGACATAAAATACGAAACTATCGGCAACGCCCCTGCCCGAGGTATCTGCGGTTCCGGTCTTATCGACTGCATTTATGAACTCGTACGGAACGGCATTATCGGTGCTGAAGGCAAATTTGACCGAGAACTGAAACATGAGCGATTCGGCATTGAAGACGACATTCCCCAGTACACCATCGCTCCAGGTGATCAGACGGAGACGGGAGAACCCGTGGTCATCACCGAGTCGGACATCGACAACCTCATGAAATCCAAAGGGGCGGTTTTCGCAGCCATTAAATCCCTTACTGACTATATCGGCCTTTCCTTTGACCAGATCGAGACCTTTTACGTTGCAGGCGGGTTCGGAAGCTTTCTGAACATCCCGAAAGCTATTGCTATCGGGCTGCTGCCGGACATCCCCCAGGAAAAAATCCAGTTCATTGGAAACAGCTCACTCACCGGGGCACGCCGGTCGCTCCTCTCTGAAAATGCCTTTGAAAAATGCATTAATATTTCCCGGTCCATGACCAATATCGAACTTTCGAATTACCAGCCCTTCATGGATGAATACATCGCGGCCCTCTTTCTCCCCCACACAGACAGAAAACTCTTCCCGTCGGTCCAATATTAACAAGGCCCCCAATCATCCAGGAGGATTGTTGCAGGACTTTTGGAAAGCCATGTTTTGGCGGGTATTTCCGGGGGCAGAAAAGCGGGCTAGAAATTAAAAACAGCTCCTGCGGAGGCCGGCACAAAACGGTCGCCGAAATGGTTCGCCAGCCGGATGGCTGCACCCATGCCCGTGCAGTGGGAAACGGCTATGACATCAACCGCAAATTCATCAAGTCTTTTTATGGCCCGGTTGAGAGCATCAGGTCCATAAAACATCAGATGGGTTCCCCCGAGGACGGCACGCAATGAGGTGATGCCCACGGTATTCTGCACGTAATCGAGGATATTTAAAATTCCAGTGTGTGCACATCCCAGCAAGAGCACGGGTGAGGTGTCGGTTTTCAGCAGGAGACTTGCGTCATCACTGAGCGGATCAGGGACAAGGCCGTCTCCCTGCTTCAAGACAAGCCTGGTATCTTCAGGAAGCTTTTCAGGGTCACGATCAATGCCGGAGAGAAACCACAACCCTGGAGCCGCCTCTTCAGTGTGATCCTTGAAAGCGAACCTGGCGCCGAGGCCCTCCAGGGCTCTTTGTGTGAACGGACAGCCAATATACTTTGGTGGCACCAGGGGTTTCTGGGGATCAAAACGCATGTGGTTTGCAAAAACGGCCGGGTGGGCCACCACTTCTATTTTTCCTGTTTGCTCAATCGCCCATTTGAGACCACCGGTATGATCATAGTGGCCGTGACTGAGAAAAATCTTTTTCAGTCCTGCCAGGTTCTTCCCCAGAGTCTTGAGATTGAGGGGCAATGAGAGGCCCGGCCCCGTGTCAAAAAGGTACTTGTCCTGCCCCCTTTCTATCAAGGCGCTGAAACCGTGTTCCCCGATAAAGCCGGATCTGCTGATGTTGTTATCACAAAGGATGCTGACGGTCGTATTCATTGTTCCTGCTTATTCTCAGATATTGAACTCTTGCCGTTCTTATTTGCTGGTTTTCATGCCGGGACAGCAGGAGTATAGCACCTTGACAATGGTTTTGCGTAACTATTTTTCCACCAATTTTCGTTGACAAGCGCCATTGCACAAGAGCATTTTTGTTTTGCAGCAAAATCTCTCATAGGATAGGATAGAGCACACTCAAACAGGGAGGTCAGGAATGGCGACGGACAACAACGCACTCCAGTCCAATTTTATTCGAAATATCATTGCGGAAGATTTCAGGACCAACAAATTCGGCGGCAGGGTTCATACCAGGTTTCCCCCCGAGCCCAACGGGTATCTCCACATCGGCCATGCCAAATCCATCTGTCTGAATTTTGGACTTGCCGCGGAAAACAATGGGCTCTGCAACCTCAGGTTTGATGACACTAATCCCGTGAAAGAGGAACGGGAATACGTGGAATCTATTATTGAAGATGTGCGGTGGCTGGGTTTTGACTGGGGAGACCGTATGTATTATGCCTCTGACTATTTTGACCGGCTCTACGAGTATGCCGTGCAGTTGATCAGGATGGGAAAGGCATATGTTTGCGATCTCAGCCCCGACGAAATGCGCCAATTCCGGGGAACCCTTACCGAGCCGGGGCGGGAAAGCCCCTATCGAAACCGTTCCGTGGAGGAAAATCTCGACCTTTTCGAACGTATGCGGAGCGGTGAATTTGAGGACGGCTCCCGGGTTCTCCGGGCAAAGATCGATATGGCCTCACCCAACCTCAATATGAGAGATCCGGTGATTTACCGGATTCTGCACGCCCAGCACCACAGGACCGGGGACAAGTGGTGCATCTATCCCATGTATGACTTCACCCACTGCCTCTCCGACTCCATTGAAGGCATTACCCATTCCATCTGCACCCTGGAATTCGAAGACCACCGCCCCCTGTACGACTGGTTCCTGGATGAGCTCGGAGTTTACCACCCCCAGCAGATCGAGTTCGCCCGGCTCAACCTCACCTACACCGTGATGAGCAAGAGGAGGCTCTCCGAGCTGGTTGAGAATGGATACGTCACCGGCTGGGATGATCCCCGGATGCCCACCATTTCCGGTCTCCGCAGACGAGGCTACACCCCTGAATCCATTCGGACCTTCTGCGAACGTATCGGGGTGGCAAAGCGCGACAGCATGGTGGACATGGCACTCCTGGAGCATTGTGTCCGAGAGGACCTGAATCGGCGCGCGAAACGGGTGATGGGGGTCCTTCGCCCCTTGCGGATCGTCATTGAAAACTACCCCGAGAACCAGGTGGAGGAAGTAGAGGCGATCAACAACCCGGAAGACCCGGCCATGGGCACGAGAAAGGTCCCCTTTTCCCGAGAAATCTACATCGAGCAGAGCGATTTCATGGAAGATCCGCCGAAAAAATTCTACCGCCTTGGCCCCGGCAGGGAAGTCCGCCTCCGTTACGCCTACTATATCAAATGCGTTGATGTGGTAAAGGACGGAATTACGGGTGAAGTCGTGGAACTGCGCTGCACCTATGATCCCGCGACAAAGGGCGGGTATGCCCCGGACGGCCGCAAGGTAAAAGGGACACTGCATTGGGTTTCCGCGGCGCATGCCATACAGGCGCAAGTTCGCCTCTATGACAAGCTTCTTCTCATGGCCAACCCCGCAAGTGAGTGCGAGGGAGGTGATTTCAGGGATTGCCTGAACCCGGAGTCCCTGGTGACCATTCCAGCATGCTGGGTGGAACCCAGCCTCAAGGAGGCGGTCCCGGGAAACTAATTCCAGTTTGAACGGCAGGGGTATTTTTGTGTTGATTCGAAGGATTCTTCTCCGGAGGCCTTGGTATTCAACCGGACCGTTCCTCTCCGTGATACCTGGGCAAAGATTCAGAAGGCACAGAAAAAATCTTAATCCAAGAAGGAGCAGTCCCCTTTCCCTAAATACACCCTAAAACCTGCATAAACTATTTCCGCAGCCAGCGTGATGCCCTATGGTGCTCGCAAAAAGATTGTTGTGGCCCTTCACCACATCTCTTCAACGCACCGTTTGAAAGCGCATCTGGCCCGGGTTTCTCATTGATCTGAGATTTTTTTGGCCTATTTCCCTTCTTTGATGTAGACATCCCGCTTGGGGTAGGGAATTTCAATTCCCTCCTGGGTGAATCGTTCCTTTACCCGGTCTGATATGGCGGAAATGGTGTCCATTCGTTTCCTGGGATCCCTGATCCAAACCCTTACCTCCAGGTTCACCGCCGAATCCCCGAAGCTTTTCACCACCACCTTGGGTCCAGGGTCCCGCAGGACCCATTCCAGCTCGAGGCTGATACTGATTATAGTTTCCTTGGCCTTCTGGATATCAGCGTCATAGGCCACTCCTATGGGAATTCTCACCCTGATTTCCTCGGTGATGGTGGTATAGTTGATGATGTCCCGCCGCATGATCTCATTGTTGGGAATCACGATCACAATATTATCGGTGGTGCGAATCTTGGTAGCCCGAAGGCCGATGTCCAGGACATCGCCCCAGGTAGCAGAGTTGGCTGGTGCCGACCACACCTCGATGCGGTCACCCACCTCGAACGGCCGGTCAATAATCAGCAGGACCCCTGCGATCAGGTTTGACAGAGTGTCCTTTGCTGCAAAGCCGATGGCAATACCGGCGACCCCTGCGCCCGCAATGAAGGGCATGATGTTGAGCCCGAGCACGTCCAGGGCCAGAATGCCGCCCGTGGTGTAGATGATAACTCCGGAAAACTTTTTGGAAAGATCGAGGATCACATCATCCACCTGGGTATCTGTCCTCTTGGCCAGTCTTTCTTCAAGGAACGGGATGATGCGACTGACAACAGACTGGATAAGCGAGGTGACCAGGAGAACCAGGCCTGCAAAAAAAATCTTTTCAGCCCAGGGCGCATGGATCAGTCGGAGGGCTGAAGCACCGAGAAGGATAAGGATGCAGTAATGTCCTCCCTTTTTTATCACCAGAAAAATTTTTCCCTTTTTCCCGAGGATCGGGTGATTTTGATACCGTTTTTCAATACGGGCGACGACCCGATTGAAGACGGCCCAGGCCAGAGCGGCAATCAGGACAATGATACCTCCGTAAATTCCTTCCTTCACAAAGGGTTGAGGATTTGTGAAAATGGTCCCTATTATTCGGTCCAGGAGTTCCTTCATGTCGAATTCCTCTTCAAAAGTTGATGCTGCAGCCCCACGTGGAATGGCATTAAAGCATACACCTGAATCCAAATCAACGCCCATCTTCCCACTTGACACGCTTTCTTCTGAGATGGTATAAGGCCGCCTATTTTCAGGGCAATGAAGTCTGCCTGGAACGCCCGCCTCTCATCAGTGGGGGGGATGATGACTTCTGACGTGATCGGGAAGGCTCCGTTTGCAGGCATGCTCTGTATTCTTGTTGTCTTGACCCAGGGGAATCCTGCTGTTTTTAAAGGGCCGCACCGGTTGCAACCGGTGCGGTTTTTTTTGGCCTGCTCACTGGGCCGAATGGAAGAAGATTCATATAAAGGAGAGAAGACATGGCGATCAGTATCGCGCTCATTATTGTTCTTGGATTGTGTGCCGACTATCTTTTCCGGAGGGTAAAACTGCCCGGTCTTGTGGGGATGCTTTTTGTGGGCATTCTCTGCGGTCCCTATGTTCTTAACCTCATTTCCCCGGACATGATGAAGGTGTCAGGTGATTTCAGGAAAATAGCCCTCATTGTCATCCTGCTCAGGGCGGGCTTTGAACTCAGACGTGACACCCTGAACCGGATCGGGCGGGCCGCCATTACCATGAGCTGTGTGCCGGCACTCTTCGAGATTGCAGGAATCATCCTGCTCGCTCCCAAACTGCTCCATATTTCCATTCTCGAGGCGGCCATTCTCGGGGCCATCCTCTCCGCCGTCTCCCCGGCAGTGGTCGTGCCGCTGATGATTGATTTCATAGACAGGGGCCGGGGTGCCAGGAAAGGGATCCCCACTCTCATCCTTGCGGCATCATCTGTTGATGACGTGTTCGTCATTGTCCTGTTTACCATTTTCATGGGGATGTACGGTGGCGGTGCCGTCAACCTCTGGGCCAAGCTGGGAGAGATACCTGTTTCTATCGGGCTCGGGATCTTGATGGGGCTCATCCCGGGATATTTTCTCTATTGGCTTTTTACCCGGTATGACTGGCATCCCCCGCGGAGGACACTGGTGGTTCTGGGAACCGCCATCATCCTTACCTGGCTGGAAAAGATCCTGGAGCCATGGGTGCCGGTAGCAAGCCTTCTGGGAGTCATGGCCATAGGGTTTATCATCCTGGAAAAGTCAGAGGCAATTGCCCACCTTGTCTCCCAGAAACTGAAAAAGCTGTGGGTCTTCGCGGAACTGCTCCTTTTTGTCCTGGTGGCTGCCCAAGTGAATATTCACGTGGTCTGGAAAGCAGGGCTGGCCGGTACCATCGTGATCCTTGTGGGACTGGTCTTTCGGAGTGTCGGAACATATATTGCCCTCTTCGGGGCGGGCCTTGACTGGAAAGAAAAACTTTTCTGCGTGGTGGCATACATCCCGAAAGCAACAGTCCAGGCTGCCATCGGCGCTGTCCCCCTGGCAGCAGGCGTCGCCTCGGGCGATGTCATCCTGGCGGTGGCGGTCCTTTCCATCCTCCTTACGGCCCCCCTGGGGGCAATTGGCATTATGATTTTCGGCGAACGCATCCTGGACCATGGGGAGCGTTCCGCCTATCGTTTCAAGGAGCTTAGAGACCGGCTGAATCTTCCCCATGTGGGTGAACGGGTGAGGAGCAAGGATTTCGGGACAATCTGGAAAATCATTGAAGAAAAGGAGATCTGGATAGAAACCATTGGGGAAGGAGGCGCTCCCGGAGAGAACAAGGATCTCCGCCCCGCCATTCATCTGCGTTACTGGAAGGAAAATCCGGGGGCTGGCAAGGGAAAAGGGAAAACCCTTGTTTACCGCTACAGCCAGCAGGACCCTTCTTTTCATGACCACTGGGAGGTCCTCTATGACTGGTGATGCAGGCTCACAATATTTTTTGACTCCAGGGCCAAATACTGATATTCTGTATATATGAAGATCTGGAATTGCCTGCATACGAAGCGTATCTTCCTTGATGTGCCGCTCCCCGACAAGGATGCCGTACTCCAGTTCGTTGCAGAGGCATTTGCCAGCCGCGGAATTGTAAAAGACGCAGACAGCCTGTACGACGGGTTGAAGGCACGAGAAGATACCATGAGCACGGGAATCGGCAGGGGCATCGGGCTCCCCCACGCCATGAGCAATGATACGCATGACGCCGCCGTACTCCTGGTAAGATGTTCAGAACCGGTGGATTTTGAGAGTCTCGATGCGGTTCCCGTAAAAGTAATAGTCGCCCTAGTGGTGCCGGAAGGCAAACCTGACCTCCACCTGCAGATGCTTGCGAGTCTTGCCAGACTCTGCCAGTACCCGGGATTTTTCAAGACAGTGCAGGACGCCAAAGATCCCAAGGCCCTGTTCGATTCGATCAAGCAACTGGAAGAAACCATTTCCTTCCATTGACGCCTTCTCCTCATTTCCGAAACATCTGTAAAAGAGGCTGATACGTGTACCTGCTCATCGCTGTGATCAATAACGAGGAAATCCTTGACGAACTCATGACAGGATGGCTTGACATCGGCATTACCGAAGCCACGGTGGTTGAAACAACCGATCTTGTGCAACTGATCAGCACCCATATTCCCATCTTTGCAGGCTTCCGGAGCCTTACCACCGGGGGCATGCCGCATAACAGGACCGTATTCACCGCCGTCGAAAAGCAAGAGGTCCTTGATCAGGCTGTTCGTTTCCTCGAAGTCCTCTGTGAAAAAACGGAAAAACCCCGCCAGGGGACCTACTTCGTGGTTCCCCTGCTCCATTACGGCCGGCTGGGCCGATCGGGCCCATAAGAGAAAAGCCTTTCCCCTGATATTTCCCGCTTACGGCGCCTCTTTTCCCGCCTTTGCCTCTCCAACGAGTTCCAGGACCGCCTTGAAGGTTACGGGTCCTATGAGCTGGTTCAGGGTAATCACCGCCAGCACGATGGTATTAAGGTACGTTCCAATTCCCTGGAACTGACGTTCAGCAAGCTGGGCCAGGCCGATGGCTACGCCTGCCTGCGTGAGATAGGCCATCCACGCCATCCGGTTCTGGTATGGCGGATCTCTCATAATTGTTCCGGCAAGCCAGGTGGCCAGGAAGATTCCTGCGCACCTGGCAATGGCAATGGAAGAGGCAATGGGCCAGGTCATCTTGAGGGCCTCCAGATCTAACGAGGCGCCTGCCAGTGAAAAGAAAAGGACAAAGATGGGCAACGAGATGCGCTCCAGGCTTTCGAGAAATCGAAGACCCTCTTGATCGAAATTGCGGACAGTGAATCCCGCGCTCATGCATACCAGCAATGGCTCCAGGTGAAGAGAGATGGCAAACTGTGTTTGTATGACCTGATCCAGCCACAAAGACCCTTTGACAATCCCGAAGGCAATGAGGAGGAGAAAAAGGGGAAGGTCATGCCCCACTTTCTTGATATAAAATGCGATACCTTTTCCGAAAAGGAAGCCGACTGCAAGGGAAACAATCATTTCACCCGAGACTGCACTGACGGCATACGCATGAATGCCGGAGCCGGACACCAGCAATACATTGATCAATGCCAGCACCATAGTAAAAAGCATTATGATGAGGACATCCATGGCAACCGTGATCCCTAAGACTGTCTCTGTAAACACGCCCGAAGCACGGCTTTCACTGATGACAGCAATCGCTGACGAAGGAGATCGGGCCACCGCGATAACACCAAGGAGCGACGCGAGAGCCGTAACCTGGGCACCGGACATGGTTCGGGTAACCTGAAAAAACGATGCCCCCACCAGGACGAAACCAAAAACAAGGCCGAAGACAAAGATGGTGAGAAATGAGATGTTCAATGCTATGGCCTTCAGACGGTTTCGCAAGAAATCCACGTGCAGAGATGCGCCGGCAGTCAAAGCGATAAAACTGAGGGCAAGATCATCTACCACGCGCAGCTTCAAAACCGTCTCGTTCGTAAGCAGACCGGTTACATGAGGTCCGACAATCATCCCAGCAAAAATATACCCGCTTATCAGTGGAATTCTAGCCCTGCGGAGCATTGTTGCTGTTCCGTAGGCCAGCAGCAGCAAGAACCCCAGGAAAAAGGTACTGAGGCCACCCTGTTGCCATTCAGTCTCTATCCGCGTGGTCCTAATCCACAGGGCCAGCAGAACAAGGATGGTAAGGAGGAAAACCGGTTCCATCCATCTCTTTTGCGTTTTTTCATGCCAATTCACGGTGTTGCGTTCCTCAAAAGCCGTTCAGTCAAAAACAGCCCCATGATGTCGTTGAGCAAGACCCCGATCAAGACCAGGCTCACGACCCAGGACGTTCCACTGGATGAAAAACCCCGCTGAAAATCCAGGAGCATGGCCAATGAAAGTCCCCCCTGGTGGAGAAGGCCCAACCCGGAAAGGCCGGGCAACCGTTCTCCTGCAGTTCCAGCTATACGGGTTGCTATGGCACCTGCTCCTACCTTTACAATTCCCCGGTACACGCAATAGGCCACCGCAAGCACCGGGACCCAGATCGAATACAACCGCCAGTTGGCCCCCAGCAAAACGAGGAGGAGAACGTAGGCAGGCTTTTCAACGGTAATCAATATCTGGTAGAGACGCTCTTTTTCCCGGGACATGTTCACAAGAAAAAGGCCTAGGAGAAATGTGAAGAAGAGCGGGCTCATGCCGAGTACCGAAGACAGGCCGCTTCCCAGGGTCACCGTTGACAGAAGGAGAAGGATCAATTCACTTTCCTGTCTCGGTTCCTTGAGAAAAAAGGCAAGAAGGAGCACAAGACCCAGACATGAACCGAGCAGAATAATAAACCCGTTTCCAACCTCGCTCAACCACCAGAGATTCGCAGCCGACACCTTCCCAAAAGAAAAGAACAATCCGAAGCTAACAAGGGGAACCAACGGTCCGATACTGGAAATACATCTCAGCAACAGCACCAGTTTCCCAAATTTGGGTCCATGTCCAGAAGCTACCAGGGCAATCCCGGTTTGGGCCGTACATGCCCCAACAGCCCCCAGCACCAGGGCATCGCCCATATGAACAACATTGCCTGCTCCGGGAAAAAGGCACGCCGTCAATTGTATTACCCCGAAAATCAGGACAAATGACAAAGTCCCCTCAGTGATGGCGGCGAAAACATAGCCCCGAGGGAATCGCCGAAGCTTTGCCAATTCGAATTGAAAGCCGAAAATGAGGCCGATCCACCCAAGCAGAAATGCGTGGAGGAAAAAAAGCTCTTTTTGTGCCTCCCTGTCCAGGATATTAAGAAACCACGGCCCCAGGAGGAGCCCCAGGAAAAGGAATTCGGAACCGGTGATAGAGAAGGGGCGGGCATAAAACGGCATCCTGAAACGGCGAAAAGTCAAATGATACCCGCTGAATGCCAGAAAAACAATGAGCAGGAATGCAAAGGCTAGCTTCATAGGCAATACCTACCGTATTGCTCCGCCAAAATCCACCCTTTTCCTCTCTTCGCTCTCACCTTCGCTTTTCTTTTTTCTTGACATTCGAACGTTCGTTTGATACGAACGTTTGCAATACAACCGGAGGCATTTTATGAATGTGAACCACAAGGCAGAACATACCCGTGATCGGATACTCGACGAAGCGGAAATCCTTTTTGCCCGCAAGGGGTACCGGGCAGTCAGTATCCGTGAGATCATTCAGGCGGCCCACTGCAACCTGGCAGCCGTAAACTACCACTTCGGACAAAAAAGAAACCTCTACCTGGAGGTATTCCGCTCCCGCTGGATCCCACGGGCAAAAAGAGTGCAGAAAGCATTTCGGGAATCCCTGGACAGAGAATCATCCCCTTCACTCGATACCATCGTTCGACTCCTTACCGAGGCATTTATCCAGGGACCATTGAGTGAAGAAGAACGCCACCTCCATCATCAGCTAATGGCCAGGGAACAGGCGGAGCCGTCCGAGGCCCTGGAGCTGATTGCCAGGGAGGTCATGCAGCCTTTTTTCAAAGAAATTTCTGCGCTTTTCCAACAGGCTTTACCGGTGGATGTAGAAGAGGGGACCTTGCGCCTATTCCTTCTCAGCATGTTCTCGCAAATCCTCTACTTCAGTTTCGCACGGGCCGCCGTCACCAGGATTACCGGCCGGGAATATGACCGAGTCTTCAAGGCGCGACTCTCCGATCATATCGTCAAATTTTCCCTGCATGGTCTTGAAGCAGTCAAGGGAGAAAAAAAATGAAGCAACAGGTTTCAATTGCATTCATCTTGTCCCTTGCGCTCCTGTTCTCGGCCGGATGCATGAAAATGGGTCCTGACTTCAAACGACCATCCCCGGGGGTGCAAATTCCTGCTGCATTTCAGCATGATACAACCGGCGGCAATCATGCCCTCTTGCAGGAACCATGGTGGCGGACATACGGAAACCCTGAGCTTAATTCCCTCGTGGACCAGGCCCTCAAGAACAATTGGGATATCAGGCAGGCAGCTGCCAGGGTCATGGAAGTACGCTCCCAGTTTCTCCAGACAAAAGCTGATCGCTTTCCCTCCCTGAATCTCCAGGCCACAGCCCAACGCCAGCGTCAGACCGTTCATATCCCGGTGCCGGTCTTCCAGGGAACAACAATTCAGATCCAGAATCAGCAAAAAAGGGAGACCACCGATGCATTCAGTCTCTCCCTGCCCCTTTCGTACGAGCTGGACCTGTGGGGCCGCCTTGCAAGAGCTGAAGAAAGCGCCAGGGCATCTCTTCTGGAGGCCCAGGAAAACCGCCGCGCCATCGCACAGGCCGTTGTGGCTGAAACCGTTACCCTTTACTTGAATAGTGAGGCCATAGAGCGGCGTATCCAGGTCCTCCGGGAAAGCATTGAGAGCTATCGCAAGAGCCTGAGACTGGCCCAGTTCAGATATGAACATGGTCTGACCTCCATCCTTGACGTGAGACAGGCACGAAGGATCCTCGCCCAAGCCGAATCATCCCTGCCCGTGCTCCTGCAGGAACTCGGAACCGCTCAGCAGAAAATGGCCGTTTTACTTGGTCATTATCCAAGAACCCGGCCGCCCAGAACACATCAATCCGATTATTTCAAAGAACTTCCTCCTGTTCCGCCGGGGCTTCCCTCTGAACTCCTGCTTCGCAGACCGGATATCATGGCAGCCGAGGCCAGACTTCGAGCCCTCAATGCCCAGGTGGGCCAGGCTCGAGCCAACCGTTTTCCCCATATCACCCTGACGGCAAGCTTTGGATATGCCAGCGATGAACTGGCACATCTCCTGCTTCCAGAAAGCAGCCTTTGGAACATGGCCGCCGGGCTGTTTCAGCCCCTGTTCGATGCGGGAAAACTCAAGGCCCTGGAAAAGGTCGCGCAGGCCAGGTATCGACAGGGACTTGCGGCCTATGCCAAGACCCTCTTGAATGCCTTTTCAGAAGTGGAAAACGGACTCCTGACTCGCCGGGAACAGCTTGAGCGCAGGAAACGGGTCCTCGTGCTCCTCGAGGAAGCGCGGGCGACCCAAGTTGTTGCCGAGGGGCGATATAGACGCGGGCTGGTGAACTACATCACTGTCCTTGATGCACAGCAGGCCAGATTTCAGGCGGAAGACAGCCTGATACTCGTTGATCTGGCTTTACTCACGAACCGGGTTACCCTCTACCGGGCCCTGGGAGGAGGTTGGGATAGAAATGGGTAAATGGAAGAAACGATTATTACAGATCATTGTCACCCTTGCGGTCCTGGCACTCGGGGTGTTCGGTATGCAGAAAATCACTGCCAGCAGGCAGGAAGTAAAACGGAGAAAACCACCCGCCCTTGTTCCGACCGTGCGGGTCATGAAAATCCAAACAAAATCGCACCGTGTAATCGTTGAAGGAGAGGGAACGGTTCGTCCCCTGGATGAGATCAGGCTGATCCCCCAGGTGGGAGGAAAAGTCATTTTCGTTTCTCCCGCCCTTGTAAATGGCGGACAATTTTCCAAGGGGGATATTCTCCTGCGTATCGACCCGGTTGATTACCAGCTTGCACTGGCGCTTGCGGAGGCCAAGGTAAAAGACGGAGAGAGCCGGCTCCAGATTGCCCGGGAAGAATCGGCTGCCGCAAAAGAGGAATGGCGCATCAATCATCCGGCCGGCTCAAAGAAAAACCTGGACCCGCCCCCGCTGGTGGCAAAGGAACCGCAGCTCGCCGCAGCCCGGGCCATGCTGGAAGCCTACAGGGCCGATCTCAAAAAGGCCCGGTTGAACCTCGAGCGAACAACACTCAACGCCCCTTTTGACGGACGGGTCATCCAGGAAAATGTCGGAGCAGGCCAGTTTGTATCACCGGGGCAGGTCCTCGCCACCCTTTACTCCACCGAAGCAGCAGAGGTTGTTGTCCCGCTCGAAGACCCGGATACCTTCTGGTTCCATATCCCGGGGGTCAGTCCTGGTCAAGGCCCAGGCGCCTCGGTGGAAGTTGTTGCTCAAATAACCGGGAGGACTGTTTCCTTTGAAGGAAGAGTCGTACGTGCTGAAGGCCAGATAGACCCGAAAACAAGGATGATTCCGGTTGTCATCAGGGTGGAAAAACCTTACATCAAAAGGCCTCCCCTGGCTGTCGGCCTTTTCGTAACCGTACGCATAAAAGGAAAGCTTCTCCCTGAATCTGTTCTCATCCCGAGGGCATCCATTCACCAGGACAACATGGTCTGGGTCATGGACAGGGATGGTCATCTGCGTTTTCGGAAGGTTAACGTGGCCCGGTTTCAGGGGACCCGGGCATTAGTGCGCAAGGGACTCAAGACCGGAGACCGCATTGTCATCAGTCCCCTGGAATCCGTTACCGACGGCATGACTGTTCGGACGGTGGACGCGGAGGAGCATGATCTGTCATGAAAAGCATTATTAACTGGTTTACCAACAACCATGTGGCTGCCAATCTGCTCATGATGTTTCTCCTGCTGGCCGGGACTGTTACCGCCTTCACCATAAAAACAGAGGTCTTCCCCGAGACGGCCACAGATAAAATTTCCGTCACCGTTGAATATCCCGGGGCCTCCCCCGAAGAGGTGGAAGAAGCCGTTATCAGGAGGGTGGAAGAAAGGGTCGCAGGTCTTACCGGCATTAAACGGATTGATTCGATTGCCAGAGAAGGCTTCGCCAGCATAACCATTGAAGTGATAGAGGGCTGGGATCTTAAGAAACTCCTGGACGAGGTGAAATCCGAGGTAGACAGGATTACTACCTTCCCAGAAGAAGCGGAAAAACCGGTCATCAGGGAGATAACCAGGATAACAGAAGTGATCAGCGTTGCCGTCTTCGGAGATGTACCCGAACGGACAATAAAGCAATTGACGGAAAAGATGAAGGACGATATCACCAATCTCCCGAATATCACCTATGCCGAGATTTTTGGGGTCCGCACCGGTGAAATACACATTGAAATTCCGGAAAAAACCCTTCGCCGCTACAACCTCACCCTTGGAAGAGTGGCGGAGCTTGTCAGGAAAGCCAGCATGGACCTTCCTGCAGGAAACATCAAATCCGTCAGTGGAGAGATCCTTGTCCGGACCAAGGGCCGGCGCTATCATGCCAGCGAATACCGGGATATCGCGATCATCACCAGCCCGGAAGGAGGCAAAGTTACCTTAGGGGATATCGCCACCTTGCGGGACGGATACGAGGACGTTGACCTTTTCACCCGGTTCCAGGGAAAACCCGCAGCCGTGATCCAGGTTTTCCGGGTGGGCAATCAGAACGCCCTCGAAGTGGCATCAGCGGTAAAACAGTACATTGCGACAATTAGACCCAGCCTCCCGGCTGGTGTGAGTATCGCCTTTTACCAGGACATGTCCAAGATCCTGAAGAGCAGGATCCGCCTCCTGCTCAAGAACATGGCCTGGGGGCTCCTGCTGGTCGCCATCCTCCTGGGTATCTTTATGGACGTCCGCCTCGCGTTCTGGGTCACCCTTGGAATCCCGATCTCCTTTCTGGCCGCCCTGTGGGCCCTGCCCTATTTCAATGTATCAATCAACATGGTCTCGCTCTTTGCCTTCATCATGGTCCTCGGAATCGTGGTCGATGATGCTATTGTTATCGGTGAAAACATCTTCCGCAAGCGGGAAAATGGCGTGGGATCTTTGCCCGCGGCAGTGGAGGGGGCCGTTGAAGTGGGAAGGCCCGTGATTTTTTCCGTGCTCACCACAGTGGTGGCCTTCTGGCCGTTACTCATGGGCACCGGCACCATGGGAAAAATCATGCGGAACCTTCCCATCGTGGTCATCCTCGTCCTGCTGGCCTCACTTGCCGAATCCCTCCTGATCCTCCCCTGCCATCTCTCGCGGAGCAAGGGCGGACAGAACGGGGAAAAACGAATGTCACGGTGGCTCAGGCGCTTTGTAAACGGTCCGTACAAGAGACTCCTTGGTCTCTGCCTGCGCTGGCGATATACCGTCGTAGCCGTGGGGATTGCCATGCTTCTTCTGACCGCCGGTGTCTGGATGGGAGGATGGCTCAAATTTACCTTTTTTCCGCGCGTGGAAAGCGATGTTCTCACCTGCTCTCTCACCATGCCGGTGGGCACGCCTGTTGAACGCACGGTGCAGATGGTCTCCCGAATTGAGCAGGCTGCCAAGGATTCCCTGGAAGCGCTTGACAAGGATCGCCCGGAAGGCGCTCCTCCTCTTTTTCAGTACAGCGTATCTCTGGTGGGGATGCAGATAGCTGGCCACGGTCCCCAGGGCGGACGTGCGCAGGTTGGGGGGCATCTCGCTCAGGTCTTTGTACAGCTCCTTGAAGGAGAAAAAAGGGATGTAGGCGCAACCAGACTTGCCAACGTGTGGAGGAAAAAGGTCGGAACCATCCCAGATGCCGAATCCATCACCTTTCAGAGTGAACTGTTCAGCGCAGGAACCCCGGTTGAAGTCCATCTTTCACTGGATAAACATTCCCAGCTCATCGCAGCCGCAAACGATCTGAAGGCGGAGCTGAAACAGTATCCGGGCGTTTTTGATATCAATGACAGTTATGTGCCGGGGAAAACAGAGATGCAGATCAAACTCAAACCCGCCGCGCGAAGCCTCGGTCTCACCCTCAATGATCTCGCCCGTCAGGTCAGGAGCGCCCTGTACGGTGCCGAGGCCCTGCGCCTTCAGCGGGACAGGGATGAAGTCAAGGTCATGGTGCGTTATCCCGAATCAGAAAGGAAAGCAATCGGTTCCGTGGAAGATATGCGCATTCAGGCCCCTGACGGTGCCAGAATACCGTTCGGGGAAGTGGCCCTGGTCCGGATGGCCAGGGGGTATGCCTCTATCCAGCGGGCCCAGCGCCGCCGCGTTATCAAAGTAACGGCCGATGTTGATGAAAATGTGGCAAACGCCAATGAGATCAGAAAGGACCTCGAGCGCCATTTTCTGCCCCGGCTGCAGCAGGAATATCCCGGCCTCCGGTACACCATGGAAGGCGCGGGCAAGAATCAAAAGGAATCCATGGCGGACATTATTGACGGTTTTATTATCGCCCTTTTCTGTATTTACACGTTGCTTGCCATCCCGTTCAAATCCTTTACCCAGCCCTTTATTGTCATGCTTGCCATCCCTTTCGGCCTGGTGGGCGCCGTGGCAGGACATCTCCTGATGGGCTTCAACCTGTGTTTTATCAGTCTGTTCGGCATGGTGGGATTGGCCGGCGTGGTGGTTAATGATTCCCTCGTACTCATTGATGCGACCAATCGCCTGCGAAACGAGGGAGCTGCGTCTCATGAGGCCATCGTAACTGCCGGGGGGCTCCGCTTCAGGGCCGTTATCCTCACCTCTCTTACCACATTCGCGGGGCTGACTCCCATGCTGCTGGAAAAGAGTCTCCAGGCTCGGTTTCTCATTCCCATGGCCATCAGCCTGGGTTTCGGCATCCTCTTTGCCACCGGTATTACGCTCATCCTGATCCCCTGCGGCTACCTGATCCTGGAGGATGTGCACCGCCTGGCAGAACATCTGAAACCGGGAAGGGCCAAACCATAAAAACCGTGAACCTGCTTGCTCCAGCCACGGGCAATGGAACGACATACCGAGGTGCAAACTTCTCGTTCATTTGGCCATTACAATCACAACAGTAATCTTCTGCCCGTTTTGAGCGCAGACTTGTTTATAAAATCCCAGCCTGCAGGCTAAGCAACCTTAAAGGATCTGGCTCAGGAACAGCTTTGTCCGTTCGTGTTCCGGGTTCTGGAAGAAGTGCTCGGCGGTCCCTTCTTCCACGATCTGGCCACCGTCCATGAAAATCACCCGGTCTGAAACTTCCCGCGCAAAACCCATTTCATGGGTAACGGCAAGCATGGTCATCCCTTCCCGTGCCAGTGTCTTCATGACGTCCAGGACCTCACCAATCATCTCGGGATCCAGTGCAGACGTAGCCTCATCAAACATCATGATCTTGGGCTGCATGGCCAGGGCGCGGGCAATTGCCACCCGTTGCTGCTGCCCTCCTGAGAGCTGTGAAGGGTAGGCACTCTCTTTATCCGCGATTCCAACTTTCTCGAGCAGATCCCGTGCAATCTTTGTGGCCTTTTCCTTGTCCCTTTTGCGCACGATCAACTGCGCCAGGGTGACGTTTTCAAGGACGGTCTTGTGAGGAAAGAGGTTGAAATGCTGAAATACCATCCCAAGCTCTTCCCTGACCTTATTTATGTCCGCTTTTTTCTCCAGGATGTTCTGGCCGTCTATGATGATTTCGCCGCTGTCCACTTCTTCAAGGCGGTTGAGGCACCTGAGAAAAGTGCTTTTCCCTGATCCGCTTGGGCCGATGATGACCACTACTTCGCCCTTCTTGATGTGGGTCGAAAAATCCACCAGCGCCTTGACTTCCCTGCGATTGGGAGTCTTGAAGGTCTTATAAAGATGATTTACCCTAATCACTGACTGCAAGCCTCCTTTCAATGTATTGAGTGGCCATGGAAAGGATGGAAGTCATCACCAGATAAAGAGCAGCCACAGTAAAATAGATTTCGAAGGCACTGTATGTCCTGGCAACGGCCTGCTGCCCCTGGAACATGAGGTCGGCCAGGGCGATAACGGAAACCAGGGACGAATCCTTCACCAGGGAAATGAACTGCCCGGCCAGGGGCGGAATAATACGTTTGAAGGCCTGGGGGAGGATAATGTAGCGCATGGCTTTGGCGTATGACATGCCCAGGGACCGTGCCGCCTCCATCTGTCCCTTGTGGATGGACTGGATTCCTGCGCGGACGATTTCACCCACGTAGGCCCCTTCGAAGATTGCCAGGGCCGCGGTCCCGGCAGCAAATGCCGAGAGCCTCAGCATGGACCCGGCAAAAAAGTAGATGATATAGATCTGTACCAGGAGCGGGGTATTTCGGATAAGTTCAACAAAGGCGATGGAAATTGCACGGGTAATGGGTTCACTGGAAAGCCTGCAGATACCCACGATCGTTCCCAGGATGACGGCAAAGATGATAGCCACAATGGATATCTTCACCGTCAGCACGAAACCGATCATCAGCACCCCCAGATGCCAACTTGGCGTTGTTTCAGCCGCAGTTTTTGTCCCATGGTAGAACAGCAGTTGAGGGATCTGTTCCCAGTGCCAGATGTACGTAATGCCCCTGGCCGTAAGGAAATAATAGACCCAGCCAATAATCACGGCAAGGACGGCCAGGGTTATTATGGATCGTTTGCCAAAGACCAAAATGAGCCTCCTCTGATAAAAGAAGGGGGGCGATCAGCGCCCCCCCCCTGGTATCATTACTGTTTCTTTGCCATTTTCTCTACATAGTCCACAAACCACTTCTGCTTCATCTTGTCCCAGCGTCCATCACCACGGACCTGGCGCAGGAAGTTGTTGAGGAAGTTGAGGAAGTCAGGGTCTCCTTTCCGGATGGCCCATGCCAGAGGCTCGTAGGTGAGAGGTTTAAATATCCCGAACGTGGTCTTCTTGTACTTTGCCGCGAACACCCGGACCTGGGGCTCATCATATACAAAGCCATCCGCAAGACCGTTTGCTACCTGCATTGCGCCGTCTGTCTCGGTCTTAAAAAACCGGTGAGTAGCCTTCGGCATCAGCTCTTCAGCGGTGAACTGGCCGGTAACGCCCAGTTTACTCGTGACAATCATCCCTTTCTTGTTGAGGTCCTTATAGCTTTTTATTTTCCCTCTGTTCTTCTTGTTCACCAAAAGACATTGACCTATGTAGTAATAAGGATCGCAGAAATTGACCTTCAGATTCCTGCTCTGGAGCGCGGTCATGCCCGACATGATAATATCGAACTTATGGGTCATCAGGGAGGGGATAATCCCTTCCCAAGCCGTGTTGACCAGCTTGACCTTTTTTTCGCCACCTTTGCCGAAAATGGCCTTCCCCAGTTCATAGGCCATGTCCACGTCAAAGCCGACAATGTTTCCTTTTTCATCCTGCATTTCAAAAGGCTGATAGCCTGCTTCTAGCCCCACCAGGAGCTGGCCTCTCTTTTGGATTTCCTCTAGGGTGGATGTTTTGGCTATATCTTCTGCCGTCAATGCCATTGCAGTCCCCACGCAAAAGGTCACTGCAAGTACCAGGGTAAGAAGCAAGAAAAGTGTCTTTTTCACTGTTCACGAACCTCCTTTATTAAGATATTGTTGGCATGTTCAGGGCCATATCATGTGGCCCACCCTCTTCTCTGTCTTCTTCATCACCTCCTTTGCAGTCGTTCCCGTAAGTCAGATTATTCCTTCCAGCAAAACACCCTCTCATTGGGTTAAAAAACAGAGAGATAAGGCCTTTCCCTGCCTGTTTTCAGGAAAAATCCGTCATCTCCTCTGGTTTTCATCAAAGTTTATTCATCCGGCACCGATTGAGACATGAGAAAAGAAAAAAGATTGAAATGCAATAAGAAGTCAATGTCATACCCAAAATGACTATAGTTGAACGGGAAAGAGTTTTCAAGACAAAATCTTGCATCAATGTGTAAAACGCTTCCCCCCTGTATTATGCAGACAAAACCGGCGCTATCCTTTCAAGGGCCCAATCAATGTCCTGTCTTTTGATCACGAGCGGCGGCGCGAATCGGATGATATGATCATGGGTCTCTTTACACAGAAGCCCTTTTGTCATGAGTTTTTCACAGTACTGCCGGGCTCCGCCGGCATCAGGAAAGAGCTCTACCCCGATGAGAAGGCCCTTCCCCCGAACCTCCTTGATCTTTGAACTCTCGATCTTTTTCAATTCATTCAGAAAATACTCTCCCATCACGGCCGCGTTCTCGATCATCTTCTCTTCCATCAAAACCTTGAGCGCCGTCCTTGCCACAGCGCAGGCCAGGGGGTTCCCTCCGAATGTGCTGCCGTGTTCTCCCGGCCGCAAGACGCCCAGGACTTCCGTATTGGACAGGACCGCAGAGACCGGGTAAAACCCTCCTGAAAGGGCCTTTCCGATGAGAGTCAGATCCGCCTCAATTCCCTCATGCTCTTCCGCCAGAAGCTTCCCGGTCCTGCCCAGGCCCGTCTGGATCTCGTCCAGAATCAATACCACCTTGTTCTGCTCACACAGTTCCTTGACCCTGCGCAAATAACCGTCAGGAGGGATGATCACCCCGCCTTCCCCCTGGATTGGTTCCACCAGGAACCCTACAGTATTTGGCGTTATGGCCTCCTCAAATGCCGTGGCGTTACCAAAGGGGACCACCTTGAACCCCGGCGTGAACGGGCCGAATCCCTCCCGGGCGGTAGGATCAGTGCTGAAACCCACAATGGTAATGGTACGCCCGTGGAAGTTGTTTTGACACACAATGATTTCCGCTTGTTCTTCCGGTACCCCTTTCACCTTGTAACCCCATTTTCGCACCGCCTTTATCACGGTTTCAACTGATTCCGCACCGCTGTTCATGGGCAGCACCTTGTGGGAATGGGTAATCTCGCACAATTCCTTGTAAAAGAGCCCCAGCTGGTCGTTCCTGAAGGCACGGGAGGTAAGCGTAAGCTGCTTTGCCTGTTCCGTCATGGCTTCTATGATCTTCGGGTGGCAGTGGCCCTGGTTCACGGCAGAGTAAGCAGAAAGGCAATCCATGTATTTGTTCCCCTGCACGTCCCAGACCCAGATCCCCTGTCCGCGGTTCAATACCACATCCAAAGGTTTGTAGTTGTGTGCACCGTACTTCTCTTCGAGTTCAATATATTCGTTTGGTTCCATATCTCTTTCTCCTCCTATTCCATAAAGTCCCTATCAGCACAGCCAGAATCATTCAAGCCGGCAATATTCAAAATACATCCATTTATCAAATAAATAGCAGCCAATGCCTCCCGTAAATTCAATACAAATCTTGACCTGAAATTGGACAACAATGACCGTTCATATCTGCTGGCCGAAAAGGCGGTGCGCGTTGTTTTCAAAAAGAAAATCACGTCCGTATTTCCTACCTTACCAGAGGAAGTGTTGCTCTGAATTCGTCTGTGCCGGCTTTCGCAAGGAGTTCATAGATGAGCATTTCCGTCGATGTCACGGTGATTCCGGTGTTCAACATCCTCTGGAGGGCAATATCCCGGTTCCGGGGGTCCCGAGAGGCAACCGCGTCGCTGACTACCTGTATTTTGTAATCACGAGGAGCTTCGAGGGCTGTCTGGGCGACGCAGATGTGGGATTCAATGCCGGTGAGAACAAGAGTCTTTCTCCCGAGACAGTTCAGATAGTTTTGGAATTCGTCTGAAGCAAAGCAACTGAACGTTATTTTGGTAATCGGTTCAATGTCACCAATGCCTGACCGTACCTGCTCCACAGTCCTGCCGAGATTTTGCTGCTCCGTCACCACAATTGGAATATGGACAATCTTCGCAAATTTGATAAGCTTGACGATGTTTTGAATGGTCTCTTCCGCACCGGCAATGACGGGAACCAGCTTTTCCTGGACATCAACAATAATCAGGACGCTGTCCTCCCTTTTCATGAGCACGTCAGCCGTATGAACTATTCTGTCTGCCATTCCATTTCCTAAATTTAAGAGACTTTGACTCAATTTTCTCAGCCGCTGTGAAAGCCCATGATATCTCTAGTATCCTTATAACCGCGGAAGTTGGGCTAGTCTCACTCTAATCATGAAACGTCCGTTCTTGCAACAGAAATTTCATGTTTGGCTTGTTCTTTGATTTGATAAGGACGTTTCAGGCGGGCACGGTGGAGATGAAATGGGCTGGGGCGCTGTCTTTTCTAACTTCAATGGCCTCGAACGCCATGCCGATCGGGACAGGAAATGATGCCATTTTGAAATGGTATTTTCGTTTCCACTGGTCGGTCAGGTGAAGGTCTTCACCGTCTTCCAGTGTGCTATGGACAAAGCTTTTTCTTCCATGTTATTCTTCTCCTTGATTTTCAATCGTTCTTATGGATTCCATCTCACCCCGTTTCAACTTTCACTTCTTTTCTCTTTTCCTTTAGAAGATCCAGATTGTTGCGCGGATATTCATAGTCAGGTGAGGAAAGACCCTTTAGAGAAAGCATCTGAAATTTAAAGGACAAAAAGCTGCCATATTACAGACATATCACCGGTTTTCCGGATCAATGATATCCTGAGGTGCTGAATGGATATCTCAGGGTTAATCAGGGTGAAAACACCATTCGCTTCACCCTGATTCTTTTCATTTAGGCATACAGATTATCGATCCATTTCATGGCCTCTACATCGCTGATTTTGCCCAAATATCTTTCTGTGGTCGATAAATTCGAATGGCGTAATATGATTTTCGAGATGATCTCTATAGGAACGCCGGAACGACTGGCATAGGTCGCTGCATGACGCCTCAGGTCATGGGGTCTCAGATGAATGCCCACCACCCTACCCGCTTTGGCCACCATTTCCCTTGCAGCCTCATAACATATCGGGAAAATACGGTGCTGGGGTTGAATGCCTTTGTCCCTGATATAGTCCTTGAGCCTGTCCGCAAGCCTCTGAGGGATGAAGATGAATTCCTGTTCCCTCCCGCACTTGGGCTCTCTGAAGGTCAGAGAGAATCCTTTCCGTGGTAATCTCTTCCAGATTTTCACCTCCGAATTCTTCAAGGAGTCGGGAAAGAACCAAATTGTATGCCCGAACAGAATTTCCTTTAGAA
>QMLQ01000003.1 GCA_003646815.1 Deltaproteobacteria bacterium
CGAACGTAGCGGAGAGAATATGCCGTTCTCCTCCCCGTGAGTTTCAGATTGACAACCTGGTTTCCAAAAGAGGGTTTCTGGGGTGTAACCAATTGAAATCAAATCATGGGATGCCCAGGAACGATTTCTTTTGGACAGCAGTGATGGCGAACATGGATTTACAAACCCCTATGCTAAAAATCGGATCCCTGCAACTGGACAACTGGCTTATCATGGCACCCATGGCGGGCATCACGAACCTCCCCTTTCGAATGATGGTCAAGAGAATGGGCGCTGCACTGGTGACCACGGAGATGATCAGTGCCAAGGGGCTCGTCCTTCAAAAGAAACGCACGCTTCATTACCTGCAAAGCTGCCCTGAAGAAAAACCCCTCTCGGTACAACTGTTTGGATCTGATCCTGCAGTAATGCGTGATGCCGTCCAAATCGCTGTGAGCAGAGGGGCCGACATCATTGACATAAACGCGGGCTGTCCGGTAAAAAAAGTGACCAAGACCGGCGCGGGTGCGGCGCTCCTCCGTGAGCCTGAGCGTCTCAGGCAAATTCTAACCGCTGCCCGAGCGGTATGCAGGATTCCTCTTACGGTAAAGGTTCGCGCAGGGTGGCGCCCCGAATCTGCGGATGTCGTTTCCATTGCCCTGCTTTCTGAAGATTGCGGCGTTGATGCCGTAACCGTGCACCCCAGGTTTGCCTCCCAGGGGTATTCAGGCCATGCCGACTGGTCAATCATCGGAAAACTGAAAGACTCACTGCAAATACCCGTTATCGGCAATGGTGACATTCTCCGGCCTTCTGACGCGTTCAACATGAGAAAAGAAACCGGCTGTGACGGCGTAATGATCGGCCGCGGCGCCATAGGAAATCCATGGATATTCAAACAGATGCTCCTCATGGAAAGTGGGCATGACGCCGCACCTCCAACCGCTGAAGAACGAAAGGGGTTGATCATGGAGCATTTCACCGCATTATCAGCCATGGTAGGGGAAAGCAGGGCTGCAAGGATCATGCGGAGCCTTCTACTGTGGTACACGAAAGGTCTTCCTCACAGCGCTACTTTTCGGGGGCACATAACTTGTATTAAAGACATGGATTCGCTGCTTTCGGTTATGCATGCGTATTTTTCATCCCTGGAGAAAACACAATCGTGAAAGTGAAGCTCGCCACCACTGCAGGTTTTTGCATGGGTGTCCGTCGCGCAATGGAGCTGGTGCTGGAAGAAGCCAACCGATGCGAAGGCCCCTTATACACGTTCGGCCCCCTTATCCATAATCAACAGGTCATGGAACTCCTTGAGCACAAGGGTATTCAGACCGTTGATACACTTGAAGAGCTTTCAGAAGGAGAGATCGTTATCAGGGCCCATGGAATACCGCCGCACCAGCGCCGCCTTCTCAAAAATTCCGGGCTCAAAATAATTGATGGCACTTGTCCGAGAGTGGCACGAGTTCAATCTATTATCCGGTATCACACCAAGAAAGGTCTCGCCGCCGTCATTGTGGGAGACAAGGAACATCCCGAAGTTATTGGACTTATGGGATATGGTGAAGGTCCTGTATATGTTATCAGCTCCGTGGAGGAAGTGGCCGATCTCCCCGAAACGCTCACCTATTTCATGGTGGCCCAGACAACCCAGGATGAAAAAATCTTCGATGAAATAACCCGGGAAATGTCTAACCGTTTTCCGGAAATCAAGGTGTTCAATACTATCTGCGATGCCACTCACCAGCGCCAAGAGGAAGTCCGGGCCATGGCCCACCTGGTGGATGCCATTGTGGTTGTAGGAGGATTTCACAGCGGAAATACCGGGCGGCTGGTGAAAATTGCAAAAGAGGAGGGTCTCCCTACATTCCACGTGGAAACGGAAAAGGATCTTGACCAGAAGTGCCTTTCAGGCATGCAGGTAGTCGGTATCACGGCCGGAGCCTCGACTCCGAACTGGATGATAAAGAACGTGGTCAAGAAAGTAGAGGCCATTCAGGATAGGAGTCGAAAGCCCTTCCTGACATGGGCAAAAAAAATCTCTAAATTTCTCTTGCTCAGCAACTTCGTTGTTGCAGCAGGAGCTGCCTCATTATCTTATACCGTATTCGTCCTTTCCGGAAGCAGACCAAAATTTGTCTACCCTCTGCTGGCCTTTCTCTATATTTATGCCATGCATGTACTCAATCGGTTTCTTGACAAGGGAGCAAGTGCCTACAATGATCCTGAAAGGGCAGCATTCTATGGGCGCCATACATTCTTTCTTTGCCTGACAGGGCTTGCAGCCATCTCCTTCGCGCTATCCTTTGCCTATACCATGAGGAAAACCACCTTTTTTGCCCTTTGCGGATTCACTTTCCTGGGCTTCCTGTACAGTGTGCCCCTGATTCCGGCCCAGATACAAAAGAAATATCCCTATGCCAAAATCAAAGACATTCCGGGATCAAAAACTCTTTCGGAATCCCTCGCCTGGGTCGCGGTCATTTCCGTACTTCCAAGACTCGATGGAGAACCCTGGCAGTGGCCTGCCCTCTTGGCAATCTCTTTTGTCATTTTTTTTCTCAGTTTTGCCCGATCTGCTCTCTTTGACATACTGCAGTTCCAGGGTGACCTCATCGTGGGAAGAGAAACGCTTCCCCTTACCATCGGCATCAAGAAAACCTCTCTCATCATCAAATATGCCCTCATTCTCGCCGGGGCGACCCTTGCGGCGGGCCTCTACTTTCGCTGGATGACACCGGTCTCCTCCCTGCTCACGCTGTGTGTTCTGGGTATCTATCTTTGCCTTACGGCCTATGAAAAACAATGGATATACCCTGGATTGAACCTGGAAGCCCTGGTAGAAAGCAATTTCCTGCTGGCGGGCGCTGTTTCCCTCGTATGGCTGATCTTTCAATGACTGAAGTTAGCGTGATTATTCCCACTTTTAACCGAGCTCATCTCGTGGGGCGAGCTATTTCCTCTGTCCTTTTTCAAGCATTTGAGAGATATGAAATCCTGGTTGTTGACGATGGTTCCACCGATTCCACAGGCACAGTAGCAAAACAATTTGGGTCAAGGATACGATACATTCGTCTCGAAGACAATCGCGGGGTTTCCGCTGCCCGCAACACCGGTATCAGGGAGAGCAGTTCCCCTTACATAGCCTTCCTCGATTCGGATGACTACTGGCTGCCGGAAAAGCTTTCATCACAGATACGTTTTTTCCGAGACCATCCTGAGATATTCATCTGTCAAACGGAAGAACTCTGGATTCGAAAGGGAAAGAGAGTCAATCCAAGGAAAATCCACCGGAAACCATCCGGGGATATCTTCTCGCCGTCATTGAAGCTGTGCCTGGTGAGCCCTTCCGCGGTCATGGTGAACCGATCTCTTCTTGACCAAACCGGGCACTTTGATGAAACTCTTCCCGCCTGTGAGGACTATGATTTATGGCTTCGAATTGCCGCACAACATCCGGTTGCCCTTATTAAAAAACCCCTTGTCATAAAGACGGGGGGCCATTCAGACCAGCTTTCACGCCGGTTTTCAGGCATGGATCGCTTCAGGATCCGTTCTCTCGCAAACCTGCTCCAGAGGAATATCCTGACCCCCGGGCAGGAACTGGAAACCCTGGAGGAGCTGAAAAAGAAATGTCACATATATGCCAACGGGTGCTTGAAGCGTGGCAGAAAAGAAGAGGGGCAATTCTACCTGGAATTACCCGATAAGGTCAAAGAAGGCCCGCTTAAGAAGTGGCCTTCCCGGCACTGACAGATCGTCCAAAAAGGCCACTTCCCGGGGAAACCCTATTCCTTCCGGAGGATCGTCACTTCCACAATACCGGCCAATGCTTTCTGAAACGAAGACGCGTCTTTTTCGCCTCCCACAATGGCCCCGTAGTGCATGGGGATGGCAACTTTTGGCTTGATCGTCTTGGCAGCCTCCACTGCCTGTTCCGCGGTCATGACATAGGTTCCGGAAACGGGCAAGAGCGCAATATCAACGTCTATGCCCTTCATTTCCGGGATGAAATCAGTGTCCCCTGCATGGTATATCCTGACCCCATCTATCTCCACGACAAAACCAAGCCATCCATTCTTCCCGGGGTGGAAATCCTTGTCCGTATTATAAGCCGGAACGGCTTCAATCTTCACGCCCTCCACTTCAATGTTATCTCCCGGCTTCATGACTCGAACATTACCTTTCAGTTTCT
Source organism: Deltaproteobacteria bacterium (assembly GCA_003646815.1). Lineage (GTDB taxonomy): Bacteria > Desulfobacterota > DSM-4660 > Desulfatiglandales > Desulfatiglandaceae > B46-G9. Next base: position 4,175 of record QMLQ01000003.1, read on the forward strand.
TGGCGGAATCTTTTTCTGTAATAATAACAGTTTCTTCTTTTCTGATTTTTTCCACATCCTCGGGAGAGCAATGATCAAAATGGTCATGGGAAATGAAGATCAGGTCGGCTTCCGCGCCGATTTCTATCTGGAATGGATCGAAATAGAGCGTCTTGGTGCCGTCAATGCGGAAAGAGTCATGTCCCAGCCAATGTATTTTTTCAACAAAGTTCCCTGCCATGATACACCTCCTTTTTCTCAAGCGGCTTCAAGGATGATCTTGTGGTCCACCAAGGAAAGGCTCTTCACCCGCCCCTTCACAACCTGCTCCTCGCCAAAGAGATTTGCTATTCTCACGCTACCTTCCTGATTTTCCAGGAAATCCACGTTTTCCATGAGCTGCTCCTCTTTGCCATTTTTCACGATGTAAGCCGTTGATTCACACATATTCGTACTCCTCCTGTATAAATTCCACCACCTTATTTACCAAGTGCGGGAGCGGTTCATCGGTGATCCCCACAATGCGAACTTTTTCCTGGGTCAGCGGGATTATAAACTTCCTAGCCGGACTCGAGCACACCGCTTCAGCCATTCCTGGCGTTACCTCTCCCATCATGGTATTGGCCATGAGAATTGCAATCGGCCCGATAATGATATCGACCACCGGGGAGGTGCGTACAATGGCATTCTCTCCGGTGGCACCCCTGTTTGCCCCTGCTTTCATCATGCGGGATGTGGCAATGGAATTGGTTCCCAGGGCAAAAATTTCCAAGTCATTCCCCATTGTTTCCCGCAATCCTTTAATCAGAGTGGCGCCGATTCCTCCCCCCTGTCCATCCATAACCATAATTCTCACAAGCAGGCTCCTTTACTATATCGTTGAATCCCAGATCAAAAACAGCTATAGTCATTATCCGTAAAAATCGTACGATTGGCAAGTCAATTTCAAGAGCATCACCTCCATTGATACGCGTGAACCCGGGAGAAAATCAATGAGCTGCTATTGGATCACATTTGTTGCTGGAGCATACTTGCTGGCTTCCATTCCTTTTGGAAAAATCATTGCACGAAAAGTTGCGGATATTGACATCAGTGACCATGGCAGTGGAAACATCGGGGCAACAAACGTTTCGCGGGAACTTGGCATTAAATGGGGACTGATCACCCTTCTTTTCGATACCCTCAAGGGTTTTCTACCCGTATTTCTGGCCGGTCAATACCTGTTGGGCCCGGACAACATTTCTTCCTGGGTGATTTCCACCATCGGAACTGCGGCCCTCCTGGGCCACCAGTTTTCCCTTTTTGAACGGTTCAAAGGAGGAAAAGGAGTAGCGACCGCCCTGGGTGTTTACCTGGCCATCGCCCCCATACCCTGCCTGATAGCCCTCCTGTTGTTCGTTACGGTGGTGTACAAATGGAAATACGTCTCTTTGGGCTCCATGGTTTCCGCCTTCTCTGTCCCGCTGCTCGTTACGCTCTTCGGAAAGCCCCTTCCCATCAGCGTTGGGGCGCTGGTCATCGCTACCCTCATATTGATAAAACACCGTGAAAATATTACCCGGCTCGCACGAGGCCAGGAGCATTCCTGGAGGAAAAAGAACGATCAACCCAACCTTTCCATGAGACGCTCAAATTCGTCATCAGAATAGAAATAAATGACAATCTTTCCCTCTCGACCCTTCCTCTTCACCGAGACTTTTGTCCCGAGGGACCTCTTCAGGTCATTTTCCACTGCCTCAAAAAAGGAATCAACTTGCCGATTTCTCACCTTTTTTGTTCGCCTGCCATACCGGTGTTTAACCACATTTTCCAGTTGTCGCACAGACAGGCCATCCTTGAGGATCCGCGTCCTGAGGGCGTGCTGATCTCCCTCATTTTTTATTCCCGCCAGAACTCGAGCATGGCCCATGGTAATGTGTCCATCAATGAGATCCTGCTGGATCTGCAGTGGGAGTTTCAGCAACCGAAGCAGATTTGCCACTGTGGACCGCTCTTTCCCCAGCCGCTTCGCCAGTACCTCCTGGGTAACCCCCATGTCTTCTATAAGTTTTCGGTACGCAATGGCCTCCTCGATGGGGTTTAGATCCTTCCGGTGGATATTTTCGATGAGGGCCAGTTCAAGAGATTCCACCGGTGTGGCGTCCCGGATTACGACCGGCACCCGCTCCAAACCCGCGATCTGGGCTGCACGCCATCTTCTCTCTCCGGCAATGAGCTGATATCCACCCCCTGCCCGGTTCACCAACAACGGTGTTATGATCCCTTTTTCCCTGATGGAATTCGCCATTTCCCTGAGTTCCTCAGCCCGAAAACTCTGCCGGGGCTGGTAGGGGTTCGGTTCAATGGCTTCAATGGGGCACTGAAAAAAACGGCCATCCTCTTCATCAAGGGTAGTACCATCAGGGATAAGCGCTGACAGCCCCTTCCCCAAGGCCTTTCTTTTTCCCATGTTATATGACTCCTCTTTCAATGAATTCTTTGGCCAGAGCCAGGTAACTCTGTGCTCCGGTGGAACGAATATCGTACAACAATATGGGTTTTCCGTGGCTGGGAGCCTCGCTCAGGCGAACATTGCGCGGGATCATGGTCTGGAAAACCCCCCTCTTAAAGTGGGTTCTCACTTCTTCAGCGACCTGTTGGGAAAGATTATTTCTTCGATCGTACATGGTGAGCAATATACCGGCGAGGCGCAGTGTGGGATTGAGGTTCTTCTTTACCGCCTTTACCGTTTTCAGGAGCTGCGAGAGACCTTCAAGGGCATAGTATTCACATTGCAGGGGGACCAGGATTGCGTCCGCTGCTACCAGGGCATTCACGGTGAGAAAGCCCAAGGAAGGAGGACAGTCGAGCAAAACACAATCATAATTATTCCGCAGGGAATCAAGACGACGGCGGAGAAGGAATTCTCTTTCATCCACCTCGGCCATCTCCACCTCTGCGCCGACAAGGCTCGCCGTGGCAGCAATTATGGTGAGCCCGGGCAAGACTGTCTCCAACAGGACTTCCTCTTCAAGCGCCGATTCGAGGAGAAGTTCATAAAGACCCTTGGTCAGGGCGTTCCGATCGATGCCCACACCCGTTGTGGCATTCCCCTGGGGATCGCAGTCAACGAGGAGCGCCTTTTTTTCGGCTGCGGCGAGGGAAGCGGCGAGGTTGACGGCGGTGGTTGTCTTCCCTACACCGCCCTTCTGGTTTGCGACAACTATGACAGAGCCCATAATCCCCTGGAAAATCTATGATTGGATTGAATGAAACAGTGATTGCCTCCGCTAGTTAGCACAATCCATTTTGATTGAAAAGGCAAAAATGTTTCACGTGAAACATTTTAAGATTATTTCTTTATTGAACGGCTGCATGGGTCTGCTTAACTCATTTATATAATTGATATAATTGACTTTAATTCTTTTCAAAGTGCCTTTCAAGCCGTTTCAGAGCCTTTACACCGGACGTCTGATGTGCCATACTCAACCGTCCTGCAGGATAGACCTTGTCCGCCTGAAAAGGCTGAATTGGTCAAAGACATTCTCTCCCATTCATCAATGGGAATACAATTGGAGGCAACGCATGCATTCGGAGCAAATCGCGCTTGATCACGGGAGTGGCGGGGAAGCCTCCGCCGAGTTGGTGGAAAAGTTCTTTCTCCCTATCCTGGACAACCCCTTTCTTCGGGAACTGGATGACAGCGCCGTTGTATCATTAAACGGGGAGAAGGTAGCGATGACCACGGACAGCTATGTGGTAGATCCCATTTTTTTCCCTGGAGGCAACATAGGAAGCCTTGCCGTTCATGGGACTGTAAACGATCTTTCCATGCAAGGCGCCCAACCCCTCTATCTGACTCTGGGCCTTATCCTCGAGGAGGGCCTGCCCTTTGAAGACCTCCAAAAAGTCATGGAGGGTGTTGCCCAGGCAAGCAAAGAGAGTTCCATCAAGATTGTAGCCGGAGACACAAAAGTAGTATCAAAGGGCCATGTTGACAAGCTGTTCATCAACACGGCCGGAGTAGGGCTCATCCCTCCCGCCATCAATGTGAGTGCCGGCAATGCCAGGCCGGGAGATGTGGTTCTCATCAACGGAAACATCGCCGACCATGGTATCGCCATTCTTACCCAGCGTGAAGGACTGCACTTTCAGTCCTCTATCAGGAGCGATTCCGCTCCCCTCAACGGGCTGGTGTCAGCCATGCTCCACGTATGCCCAGAGGTGCACGTCCTGCGTGATCCCACCCGTGGAGGAGTGGCCACGGCCTTGAACGAAATAGCAAGCCGGTCCAATGTCGCTGTTCAGCTTTACGAGGAACGGGTACCCATATCAGATCCAGTGCGGTCCGCCTGTGAAATGCTCGGGCTTGATCCTCTTTATGTGGCCAATGAAGGGAAGTGCCTCACCATCCTCCCCAGGAAACATGGGGAGGCTGTGCTCAAAGCCATGAAACATCATCCATATGGCGCGGGCGCAACTATGATCGGAGAAGTCCTGGAAAGCCCCCAGGGAAGGGTCCTCCTGAAAACACAGGTCGGCGGAACACGCATCCTCTCCACCTTGACCGGAGCACAACTACCCAGGATTTGCTGAAGGAAGTGAGAGTTCAATCAACCGGTCGAGGAGTGCCGACATGGCAAGACCCGCAGCACTTGCTGCCCGTGGAAAAAGGCTGTTTTCGGTCATCCCCGGTATGGTGTTTGTTTCAAGCATATAGATGTCTTCGCCGCTGACAATCATATCGGTCCTGCTCCATGCCTTGCACTGCAGGGCATGGTGAGCTACCTTTGCACAATCCCTCAGCCTTTCGGCAATCGTTTCATCCAGGTCCGCTGGGCATATTTCGTTGGTCGCACCGGAGGTATACTTTGCCTCATAGTCAAAAAAATCATATGCGGCAGTGGGTACAATCTCAATGAGCGGCAAGGTCTCAAGGTCCCGGTTCCCGGTTACACAGCAGGTAATCTCCCTGCCGCCTATGTATTCTTCCAGCATGACCTCGTCATCATAGAGCAACGCTTCTTTTATCCCTGCCAGGAGCGACTCTTCCGAATCACAGATGGAAATGCCGAGGCTTGACCCTTCGGCAATGGGTTTCACCACTACTTTCCCACCAAAACTTTCCAAAAAGGCCCGTCCCTGAATTTTTTCTCCTCGTCTCCGGATATGAAACCGTGGAACCTTCAACCCGACACCTTGGTAGAGATACTTGGTTATCTTCTTATTCAGGGCCATGGAACTGGAGAGCACCCCTGACCCCACGTACGGAATACCGAGGAGATCGAGAAATCCCTGAATACGCCCATCTTCTCCCATCTTTCCATGGAGCAGGATGAAGGCCAGGTCAATGTTATCTTTATGTTCCAGGAGGGTCCCCAGGTGGTCTTTGGGATCATACAGCTCAACGTCATACCGCTCTTTGTCCAGAGCATCATACACCGTCTTCCCGCTTCCCAGCGATACCTCTCTCTCCCCGGACCACCCCCCCGCCAGAACCACTATCTTCTTTTTTCCCATGCTCCTGCTCCCCAAAAAAATTATTTTTTTCTTTTCCTCAAAAAATCTCCCCTGGTTTTTTCCACCGGAACCGGCTCAAAGGATTATGCTCTGATTCGGTATGCTTCCGGGTTGATGCAAAATCTTTGCCTGATTCAATGTGGCTCTCAAAACCTCCTCAAGAGCCGGAAAAATTGACAGGAAAATTTGAAATTATGGCAATTTTCATCGTTTTTGCGAGAAAAAAGCAGATCTCAAATGTGACATTTTTTTTACACAAATCTCTTTCTTCCAATAATATGTTGATATCACGACCAAACTTACGCATCAAATTTTTCTTTGTCAAACAGGCAGTTACACAGAAGCAGGGAAATTAACTCGTAATATATGTATGTTAGCATCTGTCAAAAAAGGGAGTCAACCTAAATTACCGCTCTCCGCAATACCTTTTGACAGCGGGCCCGGATTTCAGTAAAAGCCCTTCTGTCAGTCTTGAAAATCAAACCCGTCACAATGCACCAATCTCCAGCAAGTTCAAAAGTTCAAAGGGAGTCATAATTTTATGGAAGCCATTTGGGAAGGGGTGAAAGAACAAATAAAAGCGGAACTGTCCCAATCAAGCTTCTCCCTCTGGATAAAACCACTGACGTTTTCAGAAAAAAAGGACGGCACCGTTGTGCTCGCCTGCCCAAACAAGTTTTCAAAAAAATGGGTTACCGAAAATTATGCGGATCTGATCCAGGCAAAACTCCGTTCCGCGGCCGGCATTGATTGCGCTATCGGCTTTAAGGTTGCGCGCATCAAGAGGAAGGTTCTTCCGCCCCCTCTCGTGGCAAACGAAGGGCAGCTCCTGCTCCTGGATGTGCCGGGGAAACGAAACAACGGCCACAGGAAACTCAACACAAACTACACATTTGACCGCTTTGTGGTTGGTCGTTCCAATGAATTTGCGTACTCAGCGTCTAAAGCCCTGGCTGAGGGAGGCACATGGAATTACCATTCGCTGCTCATGCTTGCAAACACAGGCTTGGGGAAAAGTCACCTCTCCCAGGCTGTTGGCAACGCCATATTAAATCAAAACCCCGCAAGTCGTATTTATTACATTACCGCCGAAGATTTCACTAACGAGATGATCTACTCGCTAAAACAGGGTCGTATTGAGGCATTCAAGAACAAATACCGGCACTCCTGTGACGTCCTCCTCCTGGAGGAGGTCCATTTTCTCAGCGGGAAGGAGAAAACCCAGCTCGAGCTTGGATACACCCTTGATGTCCTTGCCAATGAAAACAAAAAGATTATTTTTACCAGCTCCCTGGCACCAAAAGACATTCCAAGCATGTCCAAGGAACTGACTTCCCGACTTACTTCGGGACTCATCACGTCCATCGGCAAACCAGATTATGAAACACGTATAAAAATCCTCACCAGAAAGGCCCTGGAGTTGGGGCTTGTCCTCTCTGACGACATTCTTTCTCTCTTTGCCCGTAATCTCAATTATGATGTACGTCAGATGGAGAGTGCCCTCAAGTGCCTCAAGGCCAGAAGCGAACTCCTCAACGTCAGAATAGACATTGACCTTGCAAAAGAAGTCCTTGGATGCCTTGTTTCCCCCGATCGAACCATCGGACTTAAAGACATAGAAAAACTTGTCTGCAAGTATTACCGCGTCGATCCTGAAATGCTTCGATCCAATTCAAGAAAAAAGATGCATGCCTATCCCCGAAATGTGTATCTTTACCTCTGCAGGCAGCATACGGATGAAACGCTTGAAAATATCGCGAGTTCTGTCAAGAGAAGCCATTCAACCACCCTTTATGCATCTGAGGTCATTGATCGAAAGATAAAAACAGACGCCCAGATCAGAAACCAGATCATGTTCCTGAACCAGAAGCTCGACGAAATGAAGAAATGATCCACCTGGAAGACTCGTCATTCAAAAGATTTTGCCTGTGGTTCCTTATCGGCCTCTGTTTCCTCCTGGCGGGGTATCTCTTCCTGGTTCTTTCCCTTTCCATACTCATAGGGATCAGAGCAGTCCCCCAACCCGGCTCCTGGGTCCCCATTTTCTCCGGCAGTGTTTGTCTTATTCCAGTCCTCTGGGCCCTCATCAGGATTACAAAGCTGCTTCTCGCCCAGATGGCCGAAGAGGATATTGTCAATGTTTAGCCGGCATTTCTTACGGGCCTCTCCACTACCACAGGAGATTGCCAGTGAAAAATGCGGGTTAGCGTTCTTCCTGCTCATAAAAGGACAGAAGAAATGCTTCATCTTTGGGTGAGAGATTGAATCTGGCCGCTCCCTCTTCGATCAGTCGCGACAGTGAGGCATGGTCATCTTCTTTCCGTTTCTCCGAAATCCACTTGACCGCTTGCCTTACTTTCTCGCCCTTCGGTTGAATGGTGGCCATTTTTAGTATCCTCCTTTGTCAAAAACTCTTCGTTTCTATGCCCTACGGTCCGAATTCCCATGGATGTCATCCCAATTCAAACAGTCTGCCGGCCTTTTGCCCACCAAGCCGGCAAGCAGATTTTCTGCGGCCCTCAATGCCATCCTGCTCCTGGTCTCGACCGTTGCACTCCCCATATGGGGCAGCAGAACAACATTGTTGAGTTCTTTAAGTCCCGGCGTCAAGGCGGGTTCCTCTTCATACACGTCGAGCCCTGCACCGGCGATAGTTCTCTTTTCCAATGCCCTGACAAGAGCCTTTTCATCCACCACAGGGCCCCGCGAGGTATTAATTAAGTAGGCGGACTCTCGCATCATCGCCAATTCTTTTTCGCCTATGAGATGGTGTGTATCAGGTGTCAATGGAACATGCAAGCTCACAAAATCCGCCCGGGAAAGCAGGCTTTCCATATCACGATAGGAAAGCTCCAATTCCCTTTCCTGCTCGGGAGCCATCCTCGTGCGGCTGTGGTAAAGGACTTCCATTTCAAAACCTCTTGCCCGCCGCGCAACCGCCTTTCCGATTCTTCCGAGCCCGACAATCCCCAATGTCTTTCCTGAAACCTCATGGCCAAGGAAATACATTGGCGCCCAGAACCTGAATCCGCCCTCCCTTGTCATGAGGTCCCCTTCCACCAGCCGACGCGCGACCGCGAGCATAAGGGCAAAGGCCAGGTCTGCCGTGGCATCAGTGAGAACACCCGGTGTGTTTGAAACAGGGATTCCCCTTTTTGATGCCGCCTCAATATCTATATTGTCATAGCCCACGGCCATGTTTGCAATAACTCTCAGCCGGGGAGCATGCTGCAATAAATCATCGTCAATCCGGTCGGTGATCATACAAAGGAGACCTTCTTTGTCTCCCACCATTTCTACGAACCTGCTCCTTTCCAAGGGACGGTCCTCTGTATGGAACTCTACAGCATGCATCTCTCCCAGCAGGGACAGCACTTTCTCCGGAAGGTTTCCCGTGACCAGTACGTTCATACTGCCCTCCTTTCTAAGTTTTTTCCCTGATCAATGCTGTTCAATTTTTGTACTTTGCACTCAGTACTTTGCACTTCGCACTGAATTATGTCAAAGTCATTTTTCAAGCGCAACGCAGGAGCCATGCGGCTATCCGCCGCCACAGTAGATTACCCGTGAGAAGTGCGGGTTAGTTGAGTCCAGGGAAAATATCCATTCTCCTGTAGACAAAATTCCCGCAAAAAGCGTCTTTGCAAATAACGTTTCATGCGGGGAGAAACCCGCGAACGCCTGAACGGAAACGAAAAGGAGGGCTCAATATGAAAAAAATCACAGAAGAGCTCCTGCTCCTGCTCATTTTGCTCATCATCATACCGTTTTCTTCTGTTTATGCCCAATGGGACCCTGAAGGATCGGAAGAAGCTATCCTTGTGGGCCGCCTATCGCATATTGAAGGGACAGTCTCCCAGTACCTTCCTGATGAAGATCAATGGATTTCCGCTGAAGAAGATGCTCCTTTCGGAAAAGATGATATCCTGCAGTCCGGTCGAGATGGAAGAGCCGAGCTGATCATCCCTAATAATACCTGGATAAGGCTGGACAATGATACTCAAATGCACATTGTGTCACTCCAGGCTGACCGTACCCATGTCGCCATAGATGCGGGGACTGTTCGTTTCTATAACAAAGGATCAAATGCCATCATCAGGGTTGCAACACCTTTCGGTTCTGTATCTGCTTCCTCCAGGAGCAGCTTTGACATTTACGTGGATGACGCGTCTGTCGAGGTTATTGCCTTGAAGGGACGGGTTTCCTTTGTCCACACGCCTGATAAGAAAGAGTATGAGGTCATGGCTGGGTCCACCTCTCTGCTGGCCGAGCGGCATCGGATCACTGCCGGAAAAGGAACTCTCGCCCGGGACTGGGAGATTTGGAACAACCGACGGGACAATCTGTGGCGCATGCGGGCGCAGGAAGATGGAAGATCCCGGGACTACCTTCCCCCGCCGCTTTCAGATGAATCATACGTCCTGGACTCCTATGGGAGATGGGTCAGGGTCTATTACGATGGGGCATACCGCACTTTGTGGCGTCCCGTCCGCATTGGAATCGGATGGGCCCCTTTCACCGTGGGAACTTGGATAATGTGGCACGGCGATTACTGCTGGATTCCCGAAGAACCATTCGGCTATCTAACCCACCACTATGGAAATTGGGTGCTGGTAAACAATCTCTGGTACTGGGCCCCGCCTGCCACCGGAATCAGTATCGGATTCGGTTCACCGTCCCTCCATATCGGATTCACCTGGTATCCGGGAAGGGTCGGTTGGGTACGTTCCGGTCCCTCCATCGGCTGGGTACCGCTGGCCCCCTACGAACCATATTACTGCCGCCATCGTTGGGGTCCGCGTGTGATTGTCGTAAAAAATGTTCGCGCAAAAACCATCATCGTGAAGGAAAGGCGATACAGGTACGCCCGCCACACGCTTATAGTCCGGGATAGAAATCACCTCCGGATCCACCGTAAGAAAAAAACCGGGGCCTTCGCGACAAGGAAGCGCCTGACAGCACCGTCTCAGAAAACACTTCGCGGGAAACCATGGAAGAAACAGGAACCCAAACGCAGGATAGACAGAAAACAGAAATATGAGCCACGGAGAACCCTTGTGGCCAGGGAACATAAGACCACCTCAAATCTAAGAAAAAAGCACCTCCGTCATGCGAATCTGAAAACGCTGCCGAAACCACATGCGGCGTATCCGAAACTCGCATCTGCTGGGAGCACGGCTCATCATCCCGCAAAAAGAAGGGCCCTACGGAAAAAAAGAGAGGCACCGGCGCCAAAACTGGTCCGGAAACGAAACAAGACGAAAAGGACAAAGTTGCCGGTGCGTCAACAGCGAACATTCGGCAGACAAAAACAACAGCACAAGGTTGAGCAGGCCCTCCAGGTTCCCCAATTCAGATCAAGACGTGAAAAGGCGAAACATGAATGGAGGCAGGTGAAAAAACAGCCACGGCGAGTCAAGGTCCACCCTGTGGGACGATTCAAGGCAAGAGCAGAACTTGAAGACCAACGAATGGCCCCGCTCCGATTTGTCCAAAGAGAACAACACCATCAGCGTTCATCTGCCAGGATGCCGGTCTGGCAAAGATGATTTGCAGGGCACCTTCCCCTGTTGACATGGCATCGTTTTTGTCCTATTGAGTGCACAGAGCCCGTGAGAAAAGCGGGCTAGTTGTGCTCAACAGCATGTAAACCACTGTCAAAGGGGAATGGCACACCGTGCTCCACCAGGTTATTACGTGGATTGTCCAGACCGTAGCCCACTGGGGATATCCGGGTATTGTTGCCCTGATGTTTCTGGAATCCTCTTTTTTCCCTTTTCCCAGTGAGATCGTCATCGCGCCGGCCGGATACCTGGCGTTCAGAGGAGATATGTCCCTCTGGCTCGTCATTGTCTGCGGCGTGTGTGGCAGCCTCCTGGGTGCCATATTCAACTACTGGCTGGCCATCCAATTTGGCAGACCTTTTTTTGAGAAATACGGCAGGTATTTATTCGTGAGCAGGAAGGCCCTGGACAGGGCTGATGGCTTCTTTCAGCGGCACGGGCATATCAGTACCTTCGTGGGTCGACTTCTGCCAGGTATCCGGCAATACATATCCCTTCCCGCCGGGCTTGCGCGCATGAATTTCTCTCTTTTTTGTGTTTTCACAGCCCTCGGTGCAGGCATCTGGGTCGTCGTTCTTGCTCTTACAGGGTTCCTGTTCGGTCAGAACCAGGCACTTCTCATGTCAAATATACACAGGATAAGTATCTGGCTGGTCCTCTTTTGTATCGGTGTGGTGGCGGTGTACGTGTGGCGGAAAAAGAAGAAGTCCTTCAAGCCTCCTCATGCCACAAAACGCGGAGCGTAAATAACCCTATTGGAACTGTAATGATCGCCAAGGCGGCAGCCAGCCCGCGGGCCGCCGGGTAGCCGCTGTCAACAAACGGCAATGCCGCAGCGCACAATATCAGGAGAATCAAGAGGATACGCCTCAGCACTGGTCCGGCAGGCCATTTTCTACTGAGCCATATGCCTGTGCCTGCGGTCAGCCACCCGCCTCCGGCTCCCACGAGGACATCAACGGGCCAATGCACGCCGACCGTTATGCGACTGAAACCCACCAGTGTGCCCAGGGCCAGGAAAAAGAGCCGCCACGGCCACTTCTCCAGCCTGAGTGCGACAATTCCCGCCATGGTAAAGGCCGTTGTCGCGTGACCGCTCGGAAAAGAGCCGTGTTTCAACATCGGGCCTATCACATGGAGCACTTCCGGGCCGAGGACCGCCGGCGGACGGGGCACATGGAGCCAGGCCTTCAGCGCATGCGACCAGACAAGAGAAAGCAGCCCTGCCAGAACGGCGCTCCATATGAGTTGATCATGAATTCGGGCGGCCGGCAACATGAGAGTGAGTGCCGTGAGCGTACCCCCCAGGAACGTTACGAGCTGCCAGACCACAGGCGATACTCTCCACCCTGCCTGATGAAGGGCAAGAAACAGCTGCCGGTTGCCTCCAGTCGTTTCTATGATGAGCGCCGCAGCAAGGAAGGCCGCGGCCGGAATCCAGCACCACCCGGAACCGACCCCTTCGGCAGGTAGATAGTTTGTCGAAGTTTTCATTTTTCATGACCTTCCGACGGACATATTGTGGAGTGCTCATTGGCCCTCTAACACATGAAGCCCTGCCCGTCAATGATGAAGGCACCGTGAACTGACATATTGGCATGACAATAAATGAAAACCATTGACATTCAGGTGCTCTTGTGCACTCATAAAAGGAGATATAGCGCAAATGAAGGCCCAACGACAGGCACTTTTGGCGTGTATCTTGCAGAGAAAACCCATACTGCCATGACCAATGGCAAGAGAGAATAACATGAAAATATTATGTCCGCTTCACAATCATTTTCACCTCAGTATTTCAGAGCGTTTGTCGGCCATCGTGCTGGTCTTTTTCGTTTTGCTTTGTCTTCCCATATCCCTCCATGCAGCACAATTCACGGTTGAGGAGGTTCTTGACGGAGACATGATCAGGGCAACGGGTCACGGCACGGAGATTACAGTACGGCTGGCGGGAATTGACGCCCCTGAACTCTGTCCTCAAGACAACGACCTGGCGCAGCCATTCAGTGCCGAGGCAAAGCAATACCTTGAAAAACTTGTCCTCAACAAACGCGTTTCCCTCAGGAGTTATGGCGAGAAGAGATATGGAATCTTTTGGGGGGAGATTTTTCTGGGAAAAAAGAACATAAACCTTGAAATGATCAGGACCGGCTACGCCGAGGCCTACCGCGGCGAGTCGCCCAAGAACCTTGATCTTGCCCCGTATTTTGAAACGGAAAAACAGGCAAGAGCAGCAAAAAAGGGAATTTGGGTGCAGGGGAAAAAGTATATAAGTCCCGTGGCATGGCGGAAGCGACAAAAGGCCAGGTGCTCCTTTGCTACCATCCTCTATAACTTATTGCGTCAGAAGGGGAAAAAGTGATACGCTGTTTAGGAAAATCCCTGGTGATGAATAAGGCCTAGTGCTGCGCCTTCGAACAAGAATATCCAAAACCAGTTTTTTCTCCGGAAAGACACGCCATCATGCCAGAAAAGAAGAAAATTCCCGACCTTTCCGTGGTCGTGCCGGTGCATAACGAGGCGGAAAACATTGATCCCCTGATCAGGGAGATCAGGAGCGCTCTCGACCCGGTTCTCCACTATGAACTGATCTACGTTGACGATGGCAGTTCAGATGATACCTTGGCTCGTTTGAAACGGGTTGCGGCCGGATTTGAACGACTTCGCATTATGCGGCATGAAAACTGTTGCGGGCAAAGCACCGCCCTCTGGACTGGTGTTGCAGCGGCGCGGGGGGACTGGATCGCTACTCTGGACGGCGATGGACAAAATGATCCCTCAGACATCCTTCGCCTCAGGGATTTTCTTCTGAGCCCGGAAAGCCCTCCCGGCCTCACGCTCGTCTGTGGGCACCGCAAGAACAGGCAAGACACAGCCCTCAAGAAACTGTCTTCACGCATTGCGAATGGGATACGCGCCAGGTTGCTGAAAGATGATACCCCTGATACGGGTTGCGGGCTGAAGCTTTTTTCAAAGGAAGCCTTTTTGCGGCTTCCTTATTTTGATCACATGCATCGGTTCCTTCCTGCCCTTATCCTTCGGAGCGGAGGGAAGGTCTGCTCGGTCACGGTAAACCACCGGCCACGAGTACGTGGTCAGTCTCACTACGGCGTGGGGAACCGTCTCTGGGTAGGAATAACAGATCTCCTTGGAGTCATATGGCTCCAGAGACGTATGCGACATCCTTCCATCATGGAGGAAAAACACCTTGAAAACTAGTATGATCTGGCTCATTGTCGGCTTTGCCGGACAGGCCCTGTTTTCCATGCGCTTTCTTATCCAGTGGCTTTACAGTGAAAAAAAGAAAAGAAGTGTTATTCCCCTTGCGTTTTGGTATTTCAGCCTCGCAGGGGGGATTACCCTCCTCTCTTATGCCATTTTCAGAAAAGACCCGGTGTTCATTGTGGGCCAGGCCACCGGTGTTTTCATTTATACACGCAACCTCCAACTTATCGCACGGGAACGGAGGGAAAAAGCCGGCTTGAAACAAGAGGAGGGCAGGTGACTGAGGCCTCCCGGGATTTTCAACGTCACATTGATTGGGACCGCTGGTTCTGGATAGGCATCCTCATGGTTTTCCTGTTCAGAGCACTCTATACTGCCTTTTTTCCCTATGACCTTACCGGCGACGAGACCTACTACTGGGATTGGGGTCGCCACCCTGACTGGGGTTATTTCAGCAAACCCCCCCTCATCGGCTGGCTCATGGCCCTGGCCGGCTGGGCCGGTCGAAACACTGTTTTCGGGATCAGGATCTTTGCCCTGCTCCTGGGAACCGGGACATTGATCTTTCTATTTCTGCTCGGCCGCAGGATGTACGGGCCGAAAACCGCCTTCTGGGGTGTGACTGCCATGGCTGCATGTCCCGGTAACGCGGCACTAAACCTGCTCTTGACCATCGACGCCCCCCTCCTTTTATTCTGGAGCGCTTCACTTTATTTTTTTTGGCAATTTCTCACAGCAGGGAAACGGAGCGGTGCCTGGGGCATCGCCTTGATCTTTTCCCTTGGGCTTGGCTCCTTGAGTAAACAGATGGCCCTGGTCTTTTTCCCATGCGGATTCCTGTTTCTTGCCACATCGTCCCAGCATCGACATCTCCTCAAGGGACCCTGGATCTGGCTCGGCAGTCTGGCCGCCCTCCTTTTCCTTCTCCCCCCCCTCTACTGGAATGCACAGCACAACTGGATTACCTTTCACCATACAGCCCATCACTTCCCTTCTTCTGCTCCGGGTCTCGCAGGGTTTCTGACACACCCCGCAGCGTTCATCGGCACCCAACTGTTCATCATCTCTCCAGTTACCTGGGTCTTGCTTATGGCCCTCTCGATCACTATTCTATTCTCCCTGTTCAAGCTGGAAAGCAAAGAGCGTTTCCTTTTCATCTTTGGCGGCCTGCCTCTTGCCGCCGTCCTGCTCATGACCCTCCGTCAGAAGGTCAACGGGAACTGGCCTGCAGCCTTTTATCCCTCCGGAATCCTTCTCCTGGCCGCATGGGCCACGGGAAGCACAACGATCAAGACCCGAATTGATCGATGGAAAAAGGCTTTCACGCCGGGCATTGCCATCGGAACCCTGCTGGCGCTCTTCGCCTATGCGCTTCCCCTTGTGGTAAAAGCAACGGACCTTCAGGGAAGCCGGATTGATCCCCTCGTTCGACTGGAAGGATGGTCAGGCTTCGCTGGGAAGGTGGCCGCAATCCAAACAACCTTTCCACACCCTCAAGAGACGTTCGTGATGACCGTAGGCCACCGGTATCTCACCAGTGAGCTTGCCTTTTATTTGCCGCAGCAGCCGCAGGTTTACCGCTGGGCTGAAAAAGGCAAAATACAGTCCCAATATGAGCTGTGGGGAGGCCCCAGCGGAAAAGCCGGCTGGGACGGTCTCATTGTCGTCAAGGGAAACGTTTCAGGCCTCCCTCGTCGTCTCGCGGAAAGGTTCCAAGATGTCAGGAGGTTGCAGGTCATCACAAGGGATCTTGGATCAGGAAAAAGCAGGGAATTCACACTGTTTCGGGGAACAGGCTGGAAAGAAAAGACGACTTAGGGCAGTCAACTTTCATCCTTCGGGCCGGACTCTTGGAATGCGGTTCCCCTATCAAACCTGAAGAAACAAGCGAGCACCAGGCCCGTGAGATAGGTAACCCCCCCCGACCACACGACATCGCTCGGAAAATGGGCCCCCTGGACCATCCTGGCCGCGCCCATAAAAAGCCCGTACGTGATTCCCAGCAAAAGAAAAAAGACGGCCCATTTTTTCCGGCTTTTCCGTAAGAAAAAAAAAGGCGTAAACAGGTAAAAAGCGACTGACGCATGGCCGGAAGGAAATGATTTTCCCTCCCCTGAAATACCCTTCTGCCAGACCGGAAGGTACTTCTGCGTGCCTCCCAATTCCAGGATCTGCCTGGGGCGCGGTCTCCCCCAGTTGTGCTTGAAGGCCGTGTTAACGATCAGGCCCGGTCCCAGGACCATGACAAGGCCCAGGAACAACGCGGCTTTGCGGTATTTCATGGCCTTGTGATAGAAAAAGCCGCAGACAAAGAGGATAAGCCCGACAGACGCAAGAGCGAGCCCCGCAATGTTCCCGTAATGGTACAAGAAAATCCAGGGGTTCGCGTATCTCAGAAACCAACCCTTGTCCGGGGAATAAAAAAGGCTTTCAATTGCAATATCCAGGTTGGTCACCCGGAAAATGACGGTCAAAATCCCCAGGATCAAACCCGGAATCAAAAAATCTATCAGAACTCCTTTTCTCATCGAACCTCTTTAGCCCGCTTTTCTCACGGGCCTTCGTAGCGAGGTGGTGGAGAGTCCCTTGGATACAAGGCGCGCGAAGGAAAATGGATGAAGGCGTACTGGCAGTACGTCAAAGTCATTTTTCAAGCGCAACGCAGTAGCCATGAGGCTATCCACCACCACAGTAGATTGCCCGTGAGAAATGCGGGTTAGCTTCTTCCTTTTTGCTCTTCAATCCCCTTGAATGAGATCTGGCTGAAGTGTATGAGCCTTCTCTCCACGATGTCAAGAAAAACGGAGTTCTCGGAATCCTTGAAAAAGATTGAGCGTACGCTCGCTTCATGCTATGGTGCCCACAAAAACCAGCGCAAGAAAGGAATGGCACAACATGGTTCATCAGGCAATAGAACGCGTACACGCGTTGTTCAACAATAAGACCCTTCGGAAGTCTTTTCTAAAAATCCGCATTCCACTTTTTCTCCTTGCCCTGGTGCTCCTGGTGCCGAACATTGATTCCGGACTCTTCCTTTTCGGGTTTCTGATCACCCTTTTCGGGTCCTTGTTCCAGTCCTGGTGTTTCGGTTCACTGGATAAAAACAAATCCCTTGCAATTCAAGGCCCGTACGCGCTGGCCAGGAATCCCATGTACCTGGGCCGTTTTTTCCTCCTTTTCGGGTGCCTTTTTCTCCTGGGCAATGTCTGGATTTTACTGGTATTTACCGTTCTCTATTACTTCTACATGGCCAACCGGGTAAAACGCGAGGAAGAGCATCTGAAAGGAATATTTGGGCAGGATTACGAGGCCTATTGCCGGGACGTGAGCCGTTTCGTCCCCACATTGAAGGGAAAGTACCTAAAAAATATATGGTTTTTCAAATGGGACCTTTTCTTTCAAAATCATGGCCACTGGAATTTCCTTGCCGTTCTGGCAAGTTACGCGGTTTTTTGGCTTTTCACCTTCGTTTTTCTCAAATCCCCGTAATGTTCATCACATCAACATGGGTCCTCTTCTCCAGGCCATTTTAGGCTACTCCCAGGTCCTTTTAAGGGTACTCGAGAAATGGGAAACGCTCAATCCTTTCAAAATTGTAACCTTCTTGAAATCTCCGCGAAATAAACCCATATTATTCTATTCCATCACAGACAAAACATGGTATCCTTTGTTCAAGAGGAGGCTTTTCATGATGAAGAATAAATTTAACCGCCATTCAGTTGAGCTTGTTTCACGGCGGCTTCTAGCCGCAGTGTTTTTCATTGTTCTTTTCTCCACACTCATTCAAATAGAGGGCACTGCCAAGGCCGTGGATCTTACAACGGCCATTCGACAAATCGCCAAACAGAATATCCCTGCGGTTGTGCACATAGAAGTGACCCAGCGCCAGGAAATAGCAAATCCTTTTCTGCCCTTTGACAACAGCCCCTTTTTTCGTTTCTTTTTTGACGTGCCCGGCATGCCCCGCAAGTTCCAGCGCGAGCTCAAGGGCCTCGGCACCGGCATGCTCATGAATGACAAGGGCTATATCCTTACCAACAATCACGTGGTCGGCGGTGCCACGGAAATCAGCGTACTCCTTGCAGACGGAAGCAAGTATGATGCAAAGCTCATTGGCGCGGATCCCAAGACAGACCTCGCCGTCATAAAAATATCCTCCCCATCGTCCCTTCCGCACGTTACGTTCGGCGATTCCGACAAAATGGAGGTGGGAGACTGGGTTATTGCCATTGGCCATCCAAGAGGATTGGACCAGACCGTCACCCAGGGCATTATAAGCGCCAAACACCGAAGGGGGATCACCGATCCCAGCAGTTACCAGGATTTTCTTCAGACAGATGCAGCCATTAATCCGGGAAACAGCGGTGGCCCCCTGCTGAACCTGAAAGGCGAGGTCATCGGCGTGAACGCCGCCATTGTCTCCCAGTCGGGTGGATTTGAGGGCATCGGCTTTGCCATCCCAAGCAACATGGCCATTTACGTGGCCAAGAGCCTGATCGCGAATGGCAAAGTAGCCCGCGGCTGGCTGGGAGTAAGCACCCAGGACCTCACGCCGGAACTCGCAAAATCCTTTGGATTACCATCACCCAGGGGTGCGCTCGTGGCCGACGTGGTAAAGGGAAGCCCTGCGGAAAAGGCAGGGATCCGCCGGGGAGATGTTATTATCGACTATCGGGGCAAACCAATTCCTGACGGGAGCAGCCTCAGGAACCAAGTGGCCACCAGTCCCATTAAAGGGAGAGTGGATATCACCATCATACGGAATGGAAAACGGCTGAAAATCCCGGTCAAGATAGGAAATCTGGAGCAGGCGATCCGCAGGCAGGCCTCTTCCCTCAAGGCCCGACTCGGAATTAATGCGGCTCCCTTGAAATCAAAGATCGCCCGGAAATTTGGGCTCAATAGAAGAAAAGGCGTCGTTATCACGTGGGTTGACCCATCAGGGCCCCTTGGCGAACAGGGCTTTGAAGTGGGTGACCTGATCCTGGAAATAGACGGGCGGTCGGTCAAGGGTCTCGAGGGGCTTATGAACCTGGTCAGGCGCTTACGGCCACACCAGCGACTGACGCTTCTCGCCCTGGATCATCGAACGGGCAGAACCGGGTATGTGCAAATCAGGGTGCGATAGGGGGATGCATCATGAAAATCCTGTTGGTGGAAGATGATCTGGAAATTGCCGGTTTCGTGGCCAAGGGCCTCAAAGAGTCTGGCTTTGCCACTGATCATGCCGCTGATGGCGTGCAGGGCCTTGATCTGGCACTCGGGGAAAACTACGACGCGATTATCGTTGATATCATGCTCCCACGGTTGGACGGCCTGAGCCTGATCCGTGAGCTGCGGAAAAAGAATACGAGGGTGCCTATTATTATTCTGAGCGCCAGGCGTTCCGTGGACGACAAAGTCAAGGGCCTGATGACCGGTAGTGATGATTACCTCACCAAGCCGTTCGCATTTGCAGAACTCCTGGCCCGAATCCAGGCCGCCATCAGGAGAAACAGTACATCAGAGGACCCGGTTCGCCTGGAAACAGGCGACCTGAGTCTGAACCTTGTCACGCGGGAGGTGAAAAGGGGCGAGGTGAATATCGATTTGCAGCCCAGGGAGTTTGCGCTCCTTGAATACCTCATGCGAAACGAAGGAAGAATCCTTACAAGGACCATGATCTTGGAGCACATCTGGGATTACCACTTCGACCCCCAAACAAATGTGGTAGATGTACTCCTGTGCCGTTTGAGAAACAAGGTGGACAGGGACTTCGACGAGAAATTGATACATACCATCCGTGGCGTCGGCTATGTTCTTAAAAGACCTTCATAATATCCCGAAAACCATCAGCTTCAGGTTAACGGCCTGGTATTCCATTATTTTCATCCTCGCATCTTTTCTTCTCTTCGCGATTGCCTATTTCCTTGTCTCTTCCACCCTGGAGAAACACAGCCGTGAAGCCATCCAGGGAAAGGTGAAGGAACTTGCCTTGTTATACCAAAAAGGTGGCATTCCGGCCCTGGAAAAGGAAATCAACTCTGTAAAAAAATTCCACCCGAAGAGACCTTTTTTTATCCGTATTGCGGACGCGGAAAACAAGACCCTTTTCCTGAGACTGGGTTATCAATGGGCCGAGTTTGATATCAAAACCCTTGAAAAGACTCCGCCCGATCCAGAACGTCAATGGACGTTGCTCCGCTCCGCTGAAGATAAAAATATTCTTCAGATAGAAACCTTTCAACTGCCGGACCACCGGTGGTTGCAGGTAGGGCAGACCTCCGAGGAAACAGGAAAGCTGCTTGATCGATTTCGGGAGATCTTCGCCGCAGTCATTATTCCCCTCGTCCTCCTCGGCTTTGCGGGTGGTGCATTCCTGGCCTTCAGGGCCCTCCGTCCCATTCGCGCCTTGATCCACACCGTCCATTCCGTTGAAACAGGAGACATGACCGCTCGTGTTCCCGCTCCCGGTACCGGTGATGAACTGGATGAACTGGTCCGGCTCTTCAACGGTATGCTGGAGAAAATTGAAACCCTGATCCTGGGAATGAAGGGAGCACTTGATAATGTGGCGCACGACCTCAGGACACCCATGACGAGGCTTCGCGGCATTGCTGAAATAGCCCTCCAATCTGACTTGAAAGGGGATGCCTGCAGGGAGACCCTGGGAAGATGCATTGAGGAATGCGACCAGATCCTCACCATGCTCAACACCCTGATGGATATTTCAGAGGCGGAAACCGGAACCATGAGGCTTGATCGCCGTGAAATTGCTGTTCGTGACTTGCTCGCTTCGGCAGCAGACCTTTACGCTTATGTGGCAGAAGATAAAAACATTACTATTGATGTCCAGGCCCCCCAGGACCTCACCATCTCAGCCGATCCGGCCCGGATGGCCCAGGTACTGGCAAACCTTCTTGACAATGCCGTCAAGTACACCCCTGAAGGGAGAGGAGAAATAAAGATGGCGGCCTGGAAAGAAAAAAACGGCGTTACCCTCTCGGTGAAAGACCAAGGGACAGGAATCCCTGAAGAAGACAGGTCCAGGATTTGGGATCGCCTTTACCGGGGTGACCGGAGCCGCCATCAAAGGGGACTGGGGTTGGGCTTGAGTCTTGTCCGTGCAGTGGTCAAGGCCCACGGAGGAACCATCACGGTGGAGAGTGAGCCGGACAAGGGCTCCACATTCTCTATTCATTTGCCGCTCACCGATCAGCAAGGCAACTCTTCTATAAGGGGAGATAGCAGACAAGGGTGAGCCAGCTGGAATAGGGTTGAAAACACAAAGAGACGTATGGTATCTCTATTCAGCATGGACATCTCTCAGTGGATCATTGCCCATTCCCTTGAAATTGCGGGCTATCTCCTCGCCATCATTCTCATCCCCAGGATCCTTCTGGAACGGCGGCATCCCGGTGCCACCATCGCCTGGGTTCTGGCAATCGGCCTTGTCCCGTACCTGGGAGTACCGCTTTATTTTCTCATGGGCGGCAGGAGAGTAAAAAAAGTAAGTCTGCGCAAGGACTGGGGAAGGTGGGATGAAAACCCTGATGCGGGTTCCACCATTATCGACTCCTTTCCGCCCGACAATCAGAAGATAGCCCAACTCCTGTTACGCACCGGAACGTTCCCGCCGAACACAAATAACAGGATCACCATTATCGACGACGGAATTACGGCATATGAAACCCTCATCAATCTCCTGAAAGGTGCTCGAACCTCTATTGAGATAGCGACTTTTATTCTAGGACGGGATGAGGTGGGGAAAGCCCTCGTGCGCATCCTAGCACAAAAAGCACAGGAAGGCCTGGAGGTACGATTGCTCCTGGATGCCCTTGGCTCCCTCAGGACCCGTGGTCGTTTCGTCCAACCGATCCTGGATTCCGGTGGCAAGGTAGGTGTATTTCTCCCCCTGCTCCCTTTGCGCCGCCGGTGGTCTGCAAATCTACGAAATCACCGGAAAATGACTCTCGTGGATGGAGACAAGGCCTTCATGGGTGGGATGAACCTGGCCAGGGAATACATGGGGCCAAGGCCCTACAAGAATCGCTGGAAAGACGTCTCAATGATCATTGCAGGGCCCGCGGCCCGATACGTAAGGAGCATCTTCTGGCAGGACTGGAGTTACAGCACCAACGAGTCTCTTGATCCCGGTGTCCTGTGCCCGGTTCCACAGGAATTGCCCGGTGACGGGAACACGCTCCAGGTGGTTGGGGATGGGCCTGACGTGCCTGAACGACCTCTCTATTCAGGAGTTCTCGCCGCCCTGAACAGGGCCAAGGAAAGCATCTGGGTGGTGACACCCTATTTTGTTCCTGACGATGCCCTCTCTGCCGCCCTGGAACTGGCAGCCCGGATGGGCTGTGATGTTCGCCTCATTATGCCGGAAAAATCCAACCATCCACTGGTGGACTTGGCCGGGCATTCATTTCTGGTTGATCTTCTGCATGCCGGTGTGCGGCTCTTTCATTATCAACCGGGTATGCTCCACGCAAAACTCATTGCTATTGACAAACGATTGGCCGTGGTTGGATCTGCCAATATGGACATCCGGAGTTTTCAGCTTAATTTTGAAATCGCTACGTTCCTGTATGATGGAGAAAGCGTAAAAGAGGTCCTGGACGTCATGAATTCCATCCTCCATGAATGCAGAGAAGTCAGCAGGGAAGAAATTGCAGGAAAAAGCAAAATCCGCAAGTTCTCCGAAGACATCTGCCGCGTTTTTTCACCTGTTTTTTGAAAAGAGAGCAACCTATGAGATATTCAACATCACGTATATTGACCGGCGCTATGCTTTTTCTTCTGTTCTTTTCCTGCAATGCACGGGGAGCCGCTGACAACCAGGTGCTCCAGGCTACTCTGAAAAACGGCTTGCGCGTCGTTATCGTGCGGAACACCCTGGCACCGGTTGTAACCACGCGCCTCACCTATTTGGCAGGATCAAACGAAGCACCGGATGGATTTCCAGGCATGGCCCATGCCCAGGAACACATGATGTTTCGGGGCAGCAAGGGGCTCTCCGCCGAACAGCTTGCCAGCCTGACAGCCGCAATGGGTGGAAGGTCAAATGCATTCACCCGGCAGAGCGTGACACAATATTACTTTACAGTGCCGGCGGATGAACTGGAGACCGTTCTCAGGATTGAGGCTATCCGAATGAAAAACACCCTGGATACCGAGGAACTGTGGGCGAAAGAAAGAGGCGCCATTGAGCAGGAAGTGGCAAGGGATCTTTCCAGCCCCATGTATGTGTTCTATTCGCGCCTGCTTGCGCGTATGTTCGCAGGCACTCCCTACGCCCATGACGCATTGGGGACACGCCCTTCTTTTGACAAGACAACCGGCGCCATGCTTAAAAAATTTCACGATACCTGGTATGTACCCAACAATGCCGTTCTGGTAATCGCAGGCGACATAGATCCGGTACAGGCCCTTCCTCTGGTCAAGAAGCTTTTTGGGGAAATCCCTTCACGTCCCCTGCCCCAAAGGCCGGAGGTAAAGCTCCAGCCACTCAAGCCGGAACATATACAGCTTGAATCAGACCTGCCCTATGCAATGGCAATTGTTGCCTACCGTTTTCCTGGATACAGAAGTCCGGATTTCGCTGCGGCCCAAATCCTGGCTGACGTACTGGACAGCCAGCGCGCCAAACTCTATGGTCTGGCCGCTGATGGAAAGGTCCTTTTTGCGGGATTCAATAACAGCGCCTTTAAGGACGTGGGACTCGGTTATGCTATAGCCGGTTTTCCCAAAGGAAAAGAACCCAAGAATGTCGTTGGGCTGCTGAAAACGATCATCGCCGACTCCCTGAAAAACGGTCTCCCGGAGGACCTCGTAAAAGCCGCGAAGAAAAAGGAAATCGCGGCTGCGGAATTCCAGAAAAACTCCATTGAAGGCCTTGCGGGGGTATGGGCCAGGGCCATTACCCTTGAAGGAAAAAAGTCTCCTGATGAAACCATGGCCGCCATAAAGGCCGTTACGGTCGCAGATGTGAACAGGGTGGCCCGAACCTATCTTCAGAATAAGACTGCCGTCACCGGCGTATTGATACCCCATGAATCAGGAAAACCTGTCCCCTCAAAAGGCTTCCAGGGAACAGAGTCCTTCGGCCCGAAACAGACAAAACCGGTAAGACTGCCACCATGGGCCAGGAAGGCGACAAAACTCCCTTCGGTCCCTTCATCGAAAGTTCATCCGGTGGAGATGAGCCTGAACAATGGCCTGCGCCTCATTATCCAGCCGGAGACCATCAGCAACACCGTCAGCCTTTACGGACGTGTCAAGAACACGCCTGAACTGCAGGAGCCTGTTGGCCAGGAAGGCATTACTGATGTCCTGGAAGGATTGTTTTCCTATGGGACCGCAACCCATGATCGCCTGGGTTTTCAGAAGGAGGTGGACGATATTGCCGCTGACCTTGAGGTGGGAAGGAGTTTTTCGCTGCAGGTCCTGTCTAATCATTTCGATCGGGGAGTAGAACTCCTCGCCGACAACCTTCTCCGTCCAGCGCTGCCGCCACGGGCATTCAAGATTGTTCGGGAGGAAACCGCTGCACACGTGGCGGGCAAGCTAAAGAGCCCGTCGTACTTATCAAAACGCGCTCTTCTCTCAAGGCTTTATCCAAAAAATGACCCTCGACAGCGAGAGGCCACCCCGGGGACCATCAAGTCGCTGACCCTTCAACAGGTGAGGAATTATTACAAAAAAGCGTTTCGCCCGGATCTCACCACCATTGTCCTCATCGGAAAAGTGAGCCCTGAAGAAGCAAGGGCCACCATAGAAAAATATTTCCACTCCTGGAAAGCACAAGGACCCCGACCCGAGACGGATCTGCCGCCTGTGCCCCTGAACAGACCTGCAACCGCCGTGGTGCCCGACAAGAGCCGGGTCCAGGACAGGGTGACCCTGGTTGAAACCCTACGGGTTACCCGAACCCATCCCGACTACTACCCGCTGAAGGTGGGGTTAAACGTCCTCTCCGGGGGATTCTACGCCACGAGACTCTACCGGGACCTCAGAAAACGGGCCGGGCTCGTCTATACGGTCCAGGCATTCCTCCAGGCGCGGAAGACCCGAGCGGTCTTCGGGGTAGTCTATGGTTGTGACCCTCCTAATGTATCCAAGGCTCGAGCGCTTGTTGTCCAAAACCTGAAACAGATGCAGAAAGAGCCGGTCACTCCCGAAGAACTCAACAGGGCAAAAACGCTCCTGGTAAGGCAGATCCCACTCTCTGAATCAAGCATAGATGATATCGGGGAGACTCTTCTTGCCTTGGCAGAAGAAGGGCTTCCGCTCGATGAACCGGTGCGGGGAGCAAAACGGTATCTGGACATTTCAGCCCGGGAAGTGCGGACCGCTTTTAAGAAGTGGATACGGCCGGACGATTTTGTGCAGGTTACCCTTGGTCCGGTCCCCCGTTGAGGTCTTTGTATGAAAATCCTGTCTGTGTCAGATTATGTGGAACCGCTTCTTTACGATCGCTTTGAACCGGGTCGCTTCAAGGGGGTGGACCTGATCATCTCTTGCGGAGACCTGCCGCCGGAATACCTCAGCTTTCTTGCGAACGCGTTTGGGATCCCCCTTTTTTATGTGCACGGCAATCACGATATACGGCATCAGTCAAGGCCCCCGGGAGATTGTACAGACATTCACGGACGGCTGGTCCAATTCAGGGGAATCAATATCCTGGGGTTAGAGGGCTCTTACTGGTACAATGGCGGACCCCATCAATATACGGAGAACGAGATGCGAATGACCGTCTGGAAACTCAGGCCCAGGATCTGGCTCAAGGGAGGCATTGATATGGTCGTCACCCACGCACCTGCGAGAGGCATCCACGATCAGGAGGACCGGTGCCACCGTGGTTTTAAGACCTTCCGCTGGCTCATTGATAAATATGCGCCAGGCGTTTTTGTCCATGGACATATCCACTTTGATGCGGCTGACACGTCTCTCCGCGAAACTGTCGTGAACGGGACCAGGGTTATCAATACCTGTGGATATTACCTCTTCGAGGTGGCCAATGGGTAATCTCCTTACCATGTTCAAGAAGGCCCTGAAACGGAACCATCCGGATGATTCGGTAAAGGACTTTGAGAAGGTCAGGGAAAAAGAAGAGTCCTTTGAGCCCATGAAACGGGGCATCCATACTGTAGAAGTCGATCAGATCGTGGGAAGCGTAGGCCGGTATCAGGACTTTGACAGCCGCTTCCGTCCCAAGGATCATCTCCCAAAAGACCGGCTCCTTGCAATCAAGCGTGCCATGAAAGAGGGAGCAGCCCTTCCACCGGTCAAACTTTACCAGATAAAGGACGAATACTATGTCCTGGACGGCAATCACCGCATTGCCGCGGCAAAAGCGCTTGGCTTGAAAAACGTTGACGCCCAGATCGTAGAACTGATCCCCTCCAAAAACACCCTGGAAAACATCCTTTACCGCGAACGGATTGACTTCCAGGAAAAAACAGGCCTTTCCCACTCTATTGCATTGACAGAAGTAGGGCAATATGGCTACCTGTTAAAACAGATCACCAATCACCGCCAATTTCTTGAAAAAGCGGGATCGGTACCTGTTTCGCTTCAAGAAGCGGCAGCCGACTGGCACAAGACCATTTACAGCCCGCTTTATGCTTTGATAGAAAAATCAGGGATCATCCACTTTTTCCCCCAACGGACCATTGCTGATCTCTATGCGTACATTTCCTATCACCAGTGGGAACGGGGCCAGGCCAGGAAATACGGTATCGGGATCGATCGACTGATCCCAAAGGACATGGAGGAATTTAGAAAAAAAATGGCCACTATGAAAGGAACTGATTACCCGGAAATGAAACGGGAGATCACTGCATTCATCCTCATGCGCGTCAAACCGAAAAACGAATTCGTCGTCATGGAGAAGCTCTTTGCCCTGGACGAGGTGAAGGAGGTCCATTCAGTCCACGGCGATGTGGACATGCTGGTAAAGATCCTGCTTACCCGGAACCTGCTTGCTTCCGATGCCGAAATTATCGGCCAGTTTGTCCATGACACGGTTATCCAGCTCCCCGGAGTGGTGAGCACTCAGACCCTGATCCCGGGGGCCTCCAGGATCAAGAGCCAAAACACCGACAGAGAGCCCGCTTAAGAGTTACAACCATGTCCCTTTTCAAAAAAGATATCACGGAAGAAAAAAAACGGGCCCGTGTGAAAAACCGCAGGGTTCACCTGGCGAACGAGCGAACCTTCCTCGCATGGATCAGGACCAGCCTCGGCATCATGGCATTCGGCTTTATCATTGAAAAATTTCTCATCTCGCCACTCGGGGACGAGGCAATCGGTCTCCGGCAAATCAGCGGGAAATGCAATTGTTTGAGCTATTTCGGGCTCTTCCTGATTTTTCTGGGAGCTGCTGCTGCAATCCTTTCCACCTATCGATTTCTCAAGACCGAAAAGGAAATCGCGGAAGATACGTTTCGTCCATCAGTGGCTCCCGATGTCTTATTGGCCCTCTTGTTGGGTTCAATCGGCGTCCTCATGCTGATTTATCTGATCATGACTGTATGAACCCGGGCGTTTCTCTCCAGACCCTTTTAACGAAGGAGACTGTATGTACATCCGCAAGATTGGCATGATCAGCAGAACATACCGCCACATCCAGCGATACCGGCAGATCCTTACCGTTCTGTTCAAGTACGGTTTTGGAGACCTGATCGATACGCTCAAGATCGAGCAGTATCTGGAGATCGGCCTGCAGATGATCTCCCGGAAGCGCAGAGAAAAAATTGAGACCCTTTCCCGGGCGGAGCGGGTGAGGATGGCCTTTGAGGAATTGGGCCCCACCTTCATCAAGATGGGGCAGATCCTGTCCACCCGCCCGGACCTCCTGCCCGTGGAGTTCCTCCGGCAACTATCAAGACTCCAGGACCATGTCCCCGCTTTTCCATTTGAGCTGGTAAAGGAAAGCATTGAAAAAGAACTTGGCCGTCCTCTTGAAAGCCTTTTTCAGGATTTTGAAGAAACCCCTCTGGCCTCAGCCTCCATCGGTCAAGTGCACAAAGCGAATCTTATCAACGGGGAACCGGTGATCGTTAAGGTGCAGCGGCCTGATATCAAGAGGCTCATCGAGGTTGACCTTGAAATCATGCTGCATCTTGCCACCCTCATGGAGCGGCACCTGAAAGCCTTAGAAATCCATCGGCCCACGAGGGTTGTGGAAGAATTTGCACGGACCCTGGAGATGGAGCTCGATTATACCCTTGAAGCTGCCCATGCTGAGCGGTTCGCGGCCCAGTTTCTCGGGGAGAGGACCCTCTACGTGCCGAAGGTCTATCGTGAAGCCACAACCAAGCGCATACTCACCATGGAGTATATAGACGGCATAAAGGCATCAGAGCTGGAGAAGCTTGATGCAGCGGGGCTTGACACACGAAAGATCGCGCGGCGGGGTTTCGACCTGATCCTCAAACAGATTTTCATCCACGGGTTCTTCCACGCAGATCCTCATCCCGGCAATGTCTTCATACTTCCCAATAATATCATATGCTTCCTGGATTTCGGCATGATGGGAAGAATCAGGAGACAGCCCCGGGAAGATTTTGCCGACCTGATCATGGGAATCGTCCAGCATGACGAGACCAAAGCGGCCCGTGCCCTCATGGCCCTCACAACGCCCGATGAAAAAACAGATCTTACTGCTCTGGAAAGGGATGTTGCACAATTCATAGACAAGTATTTCTATCGCCCCCTCAAGGACATGGAAATGGGGAAGCTCCTCCAAAATCTCATGGAGATAACCACCAGGCACCGGCTTCGTATTCCTGCGGACCTCTTTCTCATGCTCAAAGCGCTTGCGACCGAAGAGGGCCTTGGCAAGATGCTGGACCCTGATTTTGATGCTACCAAGCAGGCGGCACCCTTTATTAAACGGGTGCAGATGGACCGACTCCGCCCGAAACGGATTGCCGGAGACATCTTTGACTCCGGCTCGGAGTTCCTGCATCTCCTGCGGGAAATCCCCGGGGAGGTGCGGGAGATCCTCCGGCAGGCACGGCAGGGCAGAATAAAGATGGAATTCGAACACCGGGGACTGGAGCCCATGCTTTCCACCCATGACCGAATAAGCAATCGCATTGCCTTCGCCATCATCCTGGCGGCGCTGATCATCGGTTCCTCCCTGATCGTCCTCTCGGGGGTCCCCCCCAAATGGCACGAAATACCGATCATTGGGCTTGCGGGCTTTGTCATCGCAGCTATCATGGGGTTCTGGCTTCTCATATCCATCATCAGACGAGGGAGGATGTAAGAAAGGAGCGTTACATCATGAATTTCCAAGCGTTGTTTCAGCCAAAAACTATGGCGGTCATCGGTGTATCACTCAATAACGACCAGCACCCGGCCAACGTCGTCTTTAACAAGAATCATCTCCGGTATCCGGTCAAAGTCTCTGCGGTCAACCCCAAAGGTGGTTCATTACAAGGGGAACCCGTGTTCAAAAGAATATCGGACATCCCTCAAAAGATTGACCTTGCCGTGATTGCGGCACGGGCGGACCATGTGCCTGAAATTCTTTCCCAATGCATCGCGGCCGGAGTAGGTGGGGCGGCGGTCATATCCGGCGGTTTTGCGGAAACCGGCCGCACCGACCTGCAAGATGCCCTGGTTTCCATGGCCAGAAAGGCTGATTTCCCTTTTATCGGACCCAACTGCCTGGGGATTTACGCCCCCACCATTGTTGATTCCTTTTTTCTCCCCATTGAACGTATGGTCAGACCTGACCCGGGAAACGTGGCCGTTGTCAGTCAAAGCGGGGGCATCCTGGTGGACCAGATGCTCAAGTTCAAGGAAGAAGGTATCGGGCTTTCCCTGGGCGTCAGTATCGGGAACAAGGCCATGGTAAGAGAAATAGATCTCCTCAAATACCTGGAGAAAGACCCTGCCACAAAAGTGATTGCATTTTATGTTGAAGGATTTGCCAAGGGCGAAGGCCGCGACTTTGTTCTTGCCGCATCCCGATGCCCGAAACCGGTTATCGTTATCAAGTCCGGCAAGACCCCGGGGGGGAGCCGCGCGGTCTCGAGCCACACGGCATCCCTTGCCGGAGACTATGAAGTCTTCTCCCAGGTTCTTGCGCAAATGGGCGTGGTGGAGGCCAGGGATGAACTTGAATTGATTTCCTTTTGTGAATCCCTGAGCTGCTATCAGAAACCCGTTGAAGGCAAGATAGGAATTATCACCGGCAGTGGCGGACACGGCGCCATGGCAGTGGATGTCTGTTCGGCTCACGGGCTGCTTGTCCCCGGTCTTGAAACCCGGGAGCAGGAAAAGATCCGGGAAGATCTATCCAGGAGTATCAAGACAATTGCCTCTCTCGGCAACCCCATTGACTTGACCGGCAGTGCCGTGGACGAAGATTTTGTTTCCACTGCACGGCACCTGAGCACCATTCCGGAGATAGACTGTGTCCTGATGCTTCTTCTCCCGTATCTCCCGGGCATTACCTCCGACCTTGGTGCCAGGCTGAGCAGTATCTACCAAAAAGAAGGAAAGGCTTTGATTGCCTATGTGCCGCACGTTGAAAAATTCAGGATGCTCATTGAAGGATTTGAACTAAATGGGGTCCCCGTCTCCCATTCCATTGAAGCTGCCGTGCTTATGGCCGAGGCGTTAAGGAGATGTCAGCCATGCTGAAAAAAGAGATA
Source organism: Deltaproteobacteria bacterium (assembly GCA_003646815.1). Classification (GTDB taxonomy): domain Bacteria; phylum Desulfobacterota; class DSM-4660; order Desulfatiglandales; family Desulfatiglandaceae; genus B46-G9. Next base: position 35,097 of record QMLQ01000003.1, read on the forward strand.
ACTGAAATCCTGGAGGCATCAAGGCAAAATGGGTGGGTTCTTGAACCCGATGCCAAGGCACTGCTGCGCTCATACGGAATTGGTGTTCCCCGGTTTGTGTGTGCCGTTGGTATGGAGGAGGCACTCCAGTTTGTCCTGGAGCACGGTTTTCCGGTGGTCGCCAAAATAGTTTCCCCGAAAATTCTCCATAAATCAGATGTGGGGGGAGTTGTCCCAGGGATTGAGAGCGATGAACAGCTCCATGACACTTGGGAGCGATTCAGTAAAATGGAGGCGTTTGCAGGCATGCTCGTGGAAGAGATGGGCTTTGGGAGGGAGCTGATGATCGGAGCCAAGGTTGATGAACAGTTCGGTCCGATTATCCTTTTCGGGATGGGGGGCACGGAAGTGGAAATTTATAGGGACACCGTGTTGAGGATGGCTCCCCTGCAGGAAAAGGACGTCTCTTCCATGATCAAGAACCTCAAGGCTCATCAGCTCCTGGAAGGATTCCGGGGATCAAAACCGGTCAACAAGGAGGCCTTAACAAAGGCACTCCTTGCCTTTTCCGACCTGGTCATGGATGTCCACGAATCCATTGAATCCATTGACCTGAATCCCGTCCTCTGTTCCCCGGAAAAATGCGTGGTGGCAGACGCGAGGATCATGTTGAGAAAACCGGATTAGTCTTCCACAACCTTGGTACCGGCCATCTTGTCTCCCAGCCTGATTCCTTGTTCGTCAGAAAAAATCTTGACCAGCTCAATGATGGCAATGACAAAACAGCCGATCCCGATCAGGATGTCAAGGATCCATCCGATAACCGGGATAAAAAGGAGAAACATCATGATCGGCCCGAGCGCGAACATCCAGTTTCTCTTTGCAGAGGTGGCATAATCAATCCTCCCGGGCGATCCTTCGGTTTTCACCACAGAGAGCTTCAGGAATTTCTTGCCGATACTCTTGTATTCGAGGGCCTCGATTGGCAAGGCATCGCGGAAGAGCATGTAAAGCGCACCGATAATTCCTCCCACAAACGGAATAAACCCCACGATCATGGTGGCCACACCATCTATGACTATGGCAATGATCCGTTTCACCGGGTCAGCCTTTGTTTGTGTGGCATTGGGGGGATTAACTTCGGGGGGTTTCGGGGGTGCTGTTCCTGGCTGGCCGTTTCCTGCTTCATTCATGAGTTCTCCTCCCTCTCAAGTAGATACTCCGGTTTCCGCCAACAGTCCTTTCAACAAATCAGGAACGCAGTATAGAAAAACACCTCATACATGTCAAGGCAGGATGACCTGCTCTTTTCATCGCCTACCACGCTTCCTGATCGATAGTGGAATCTATGAGAATCGTTATATTGAGATAGGTATCGTTGAGGCCGATATCCTCCATGGACACCCGTACTTCAGTCCCATGCCGCACATGGGGAGGCACACTCAGGGAAAAGTGCCTTTCCTCCTGGACCCTTCCATATCCGTGGCACACCGGGCAGAAAAAACCATTCCACATTCCACGGGCCCCACACCGTGGACAGGGCTCAATGACCGGGACCGTCATGGGGATGAGACCGCCCCGTGTTGCCTCGGCAGGAGAAAGGATGGCTTCAACATAGAGGTCTTTTCCTCTCTGTTCCCTTCTTTTAAAAAAACCGGGCAGGAACCCGGAGAAAAAATCATCCACAGGAGAAAACAGGGAGTCTATCTCATGAAGAAAGGAAGACCTTTGCCTCACGACCTCAGGTAGATTTGATATCCTCAGCCTTGAGCCTTTCTTTTCAAGTTCCTGGTCATATCTTTTTCGGGATGCCTCATCGGCCAGAGTTTCATAGGCCTCCTTTATCTCCAGGAACTTTTCCCGGTCTTCCGCAGACCCTCCTGTGTCAGGATGGTATTTCTTTGCAATCCTCCTGTACGCCCTCTTGATTTTTTCCAGGTTCGCGTCTTTACTGACCCCGAGAACGATATAGTAATCCCTTGCCATGATCTCACTTCCTTTCGAAGCCGGCCTATTTCGAATTCCCCACTTTCGGCTTTTTGCGAAGTCAATCTAACAAGTTATTCTTATCTCCATTCTCGCCTGCATGAAAAATAATTCCTCACCACCATTTGTCAACAATAGTACTTTACCCGCCACGACGTCAGCCGGATTGACCATCCATAAATAATACTATAAAGTGAAAAAATCGGTTCCATTTTATCCGCACCATTTGATTATCCTCAAGGAGATATCATGTTCTTCGGCCCTCTTGCGTTTATATTTATCTTATTGTTCTTTTTCTACATCGTGTTTTTCTTCTTCATGGTCCAGATTAACTTGATTGCCCTGGCGTTTACGAAAATCGGTATTCCGAGCGAATATGTATTTACCGCCCTGTTTTTTTCCCTTGTCGGGAGTTTTATAAACATTCCCATAAAAAAGATACCTCAGCACACCATGACTGATGAGACAATGGTCCGTTTCTTTGGCTCCAGGTACAGGATCCCGAACTGGCAAAAAATGGAGACCGTCCTTGCAGTTAATGTTGGAGGTGCGGTTATTCCGGTCCTCATATCAATCTATCTACTTTTCAAAACCGGCCTCTGGGGAAGGGCGGCCATAGCAACTGCCATCATCACCATGGTTACCTACCGCTTTGCAAAGCCGATCAAGGGCGTCGGCATTGCTCTTCCCGCTTTTTTACCCCCTGTTCTCGCTGCACTCATTTCCGTTTTTGTGGCCTACCACGGCGCACCGGTTGTAGCGTACATTTCCGGGACCATCGGCACCTTGATTGGAGCGGACATCCTTAACCTGAGAAAAATAGGAAACTTAGGTGCCCCACTGGTTTCCATAGGCGGCGCTGGAACCTTTGATGGAATCTTTCTCAACGGAATCATTGCCGTCCTTCTGGCCGTTTTTCTGTCAGCTTAGGAAGAACTTGGATCCCTGATGAACCTTTCCTCCTGTTTGCCCATTTCATCAAATCCGCCCGAGAAAGAACTTTTCTTTCCCTAAAAAATGCTTATTATACTACCGTAGCAAAAAATTCAAAACGGCGGAAAAACGGTTATGCGATTTCTTCTTTATAATATCCGCTATGCAGCGGGGATTGGGAGGCAATTCCACCTTCCGGTGCCATACAGCGGGTATTTCAAACACACAAATGGTAATCTGAAAAAGATTGTAGAGTTCATAAAGTCGATGAACCCGGATATCATCGGATTGATCGAAGTGGACAGCGGGTCTTTCCGATCTGAAAAAAACAATCAGGCACAGGCCATCGCCTGGGCTCTGCAACATCAGCATGTCTTTCAGACAAAATATTCCACCTCTTCCATGGCCCGGAAGATGCCCCTGCTCAACAAACAGGGAAATGCCGTCTTGACAAACCAGGAAATTGTGGCCCAGCGATTTCACTATTTCCAAAACGGGGTAAAACGCCTTGTCATTGAACTGGAACTGGAAAACTGCACCATCTTTCTCGTGCATCTCTCCATCAAGTTCCGTCACCGGCAATATCAGTTGCAGGATCTCTATGGCATGCTCAAAAATATCAAAAAGCCCGTCATTGTTGCCGGAGATTTCAACGTGTTGCGCGGCACCCGGGAACTGGAGTTGTTTCTGGCCGCCACGGGCCTCCACAATGCCAACAGAAACGGTGAGCCCTCTCACCCCAGCCGAGCCCCCCGCCGGCAGCTGGATTATATCTTCCACAGTCCGGAGATACACATCACCGGTTTCCAGATTCCCCAGATTACCTTGTCCGATCACACACCGCTGATATGTGATTTTGAGATCAGCAAATCCTCTCGGGACCCTCTATTGCGTGCTCCCCGTTTACCCGGTGCAACCACTTCATATCCCAGAGTTGGAGGTTCTCATGAAAAAAACGGATTTTAATATCAATCAAAAGGAACCAGACCTGCATGTCAATACGCCCCCGGAAAAGAAGCTCTGGCAGAAACAGGGACCATTCTCCCTCTGGTATTTTATCATTATGTTC
>QMLQ01000004.1 GCA_003646815.1 Deltaproteobacteria bacterium
CCTTGAAGGAACTATTCCGGGATGCGCCGATCTTCTTTTTTCTTTGCGATTTTCTTGAAAAGCCTCGGGATGTCCGCCATCAGGCCTTCCGAGAGTTCAGCGGCCCTGAGATAAAAGGTTTTTATTTTCGCCTCTATTTCATGTGCCCTTTCCGCGACTTTGGAGATATCGCCAGGAACGTCGGTTTCAAAGGCATAGTCGTCCGTATCAAGCCCTTCAAAGGCATAGTTGGATTCCAGGGTGTCGGTAATAACCCCGAAATAAGTTCGTTTTACATTCTTCTCGAATTTCCTGTTCTCTTTGCTCCAGGAGAGGAGGGCATCTTTCATGTCCGGATACTCGGCCGCACATTTTTCATAAAAGGACGCAGACTCCTCTTCTATCTCGGAAACAAAGCTCATCACTGCTGCCATGGTATTGAGTTTCATTAGAACCACCTTGAAATAACCACTTTACATTCCGTGAAAAAACGCACCACATCCTGTCCCTGCCCATGGAGGGTCCCAAAGAAGGAATCCTTCATTCCACCGAAGGGGAAAAAGGCCATGGGTGCAACGATACCTACATTAATACCCACATTCCCGGCGATTACATCGTGCTGGAACTGCCGGGCCCATTTGCCGTTATTCGTAAATATGGCGGACGAATTGCCGTAGGGAACGGAATGGATAATGTCAATGGCCTCATCCAGATCCCCGGCGCGAAGCACGCTGGCTACCGGACCGAAAATTTCCTCACGGGCAAGGCTCATTTCCGGCGTCACGTTTTCGAACACTGACGGACTCAGGAAACAGTCCTCTGGAAGGTCCCCCACCACCTTCGGTTTGCGCCCGTCCAGGGTCAGTTTTGCACCCTCTTCAAGGCCCTTTTCCATCATCTTGAGGATCCGCTGCTTGGACTCGGCATTCTGGACCGGTCCCATCTGCACAGATTCATCAAGTCCGTCTCCAACCGTGATGGCAGCCGCCGCCTCCACGAATTTATCCACAACATTCTTGTAGGTCTCATCATCACCAACAACCAGGAGATTTGCTCCCGCAAGACATCTCTGGCCGGCATTGCCGAAAAAGGAAGAGATAAGGCTCACCATGGCCTTGTCGATCTCCGCATCCGGCATAATCACGATAAAATTCTTGGCGCCTGCCTGGGCGATAACGCGCTTTCCCGTCTCTCCGCATTTCTTGTAAATGTGTCTTGCCACGGGGGTAGAGCCCACAAAAGTAACCCCCTGCATGTCCGGATGTTCCATGCACCCGTCAGCAATCTCGGCACCGCCATTGACCATGTTCACCACACCGGGGGGCAGGCCCACATCGTCCAGCATTTCGAACAGCTTGGACTGGCTCATGGGGGCTCTTGGAGAGGGCTTTACCACAAAGGTGTTTCCGCATGCGATGGCAAAGGGAAGAAACCACAAGGGGACCATGAACGGAAAGTTGAACGGCGCAATACAGGAAAAAACACCAAGTGGCTGGTAGATCGCGTATTCATCAATTCCATGGGCAATATCTTCCAGGTTGAAGCCCTGCATGGTGGTCGGAATCCCCGAAGCCACCTCCACCATCTCGATCCCACGCCTGGTTTCTCCGCGTGATTCGTCAATGGTCTTCCCGTGCTCCCTTGTCTGTACCACACTCAATTCATTGAAGTTGTCCTCCATCATTTCAATCAGGCGGTGAAGGTACCGTGCCCTGGCAACGGGCGGCGTATTTCGCCAGTCAGGATAGGCTTCTTTTGCCGCTTGCACCGCGGAATCCAGTTCGCCCCTCGTGGACATGGGGCACTCACACAGGACTTCTCCCCGTGCGGGGTTTATAATTTCGACAAATTCACTGGTCGCAGAATCTACCCATTCGCCATTGATGTAATTCTGTAATTTCTTTACTGCCATAGTCACGCCTCCTCAGGTGAGTTTTTTATGGTAACCTACCATCACCATTATGCTATTGTCAACGCAAATAGAATCTGCCCCTGTTGAGCATTTTTATTGGTTGTTGCAATCCGGTCCCTTTTTTGTCATTACTACCTGAACCGCAATCATCTCATTAAATTGGAGGCACATCATGAAAATCAGGATCCTGTCCGCTGCTGATATCAAGGCGGCCCTGCCCATGAAGGACGCCATTCATATCATGGCGTCCGCTTTCGGCCAGTTCTCCGCAGGCAAGGCCCTGGTTCCGCTCAGGTCACGGTTGCACACGGAAAAGGGAGTGACGCTTCTCATGCCCGCGTACCTTCAGGAAAGCAAGGACCTGGCCGTCAAGGTCGTTTCCATATATGGGAAAAACCCGAGTCTCAACATGCCGACAGTCACTGCGGTGGTCATTGTCCTCGATCCGGACACGGGAGTTCCCCTGGCATTCATGGACGGAGACAGTCTGACCGCCGTACGCACCGGGGCCGCGGGTGGTCTTGCCGCTCAACTCCTTTCCAAACAGGACGCTCGCCGGGTGGTTGTCTTCGGGGCCGGAGTTCAAGGCCGTGCCCAGTTACGGGGTGTCATGGCCATCCGCGCCATAGAGCACGTTTTTGTCATTGATCATGCTGAAGAAAGGGCAAACGAGTTTGCTGACGAAATCCGTACATGGCCTCAGGCGCCGGAAGTCCACGTCCCGTCCACCATCACTGAAGCCGTCCGAAAAGCTGATATCATACTCACAGCCACCACCAGCAAGACCCCGCTCTTTGACGGCAATGATCTGCAGCCGGGGACACACGTCACCGGGGTCGGGGCATTCACCCCGGAAATGCAGGAAATCGATGTAAACACCATCAAACGTGCAAGAGTCATTGTGGATTCAAGAGAGGCATGCATGGCTGAGGCAGGAGATATTATAAAGACCAACGCCCACATCGAAGCTGAATTAGGAGACATTGTAAACGGGAAGCACCCGGGCCGCAACAACAACGAAGAAATAACCTTTTTCAAATCAGTGGGCCTGGCGGCCCAGGACGCGGCTGCCGCGGCAGCCGTCCTGGCCAGGGCCGAGGTGCAACGTTTGGGGACGATGGTTGAAATGGACTGATCAGGATGCCACTACCTCTTTGACCGCTTCCTCGAAAATGGAAAGGCAGGTATCGATTTCCTGAGCACTCACGATTAGCGCCGGACAAAAACGAATACTGTTTTCACCACATCCCAGGAGCAGCAGACCTTTCCTGAATGCCGCGGCAATAATCTCGTTCCTCCAGTCCCTGGCCGGCTCCTTGGTTTCCCGGTCTTTCACCAGTTCAACCGCAACCATCAACCCCTTTCCGCGGACATCGCCCATGCACTCCCATTCCTTCTGGAGCGTGGTCAAGCCTTCCAGCAGATAGGCGCCCTGGGTCGCAGCGTTTTCAACCAGGCCCTGTTCCAGCAGTTCAATGGTTTTCATGGCGGCCTGACACGATACCGGATTTCCCCCGAATGTGGATGCATGAGACCCCGCCTCCCATTCCATGATGTCTGATTTCGCCACCAGCGCTCCAAGGGGAAGCCCCGAGGCAATCCCCTTTGCCAGGGTCATCATGTCGGAATCCACGTGGAAATGTTCCATGGCGAACATCTTTCCCGTCCGGCCCATCCCTGATTGTACTTCATCGGCCACGTAAAGGATGCCGTACTTCCTGGCGGTCTCGGACAGTTTCTTGTGAAACTCGGGCGGAGGAACAATATAGCCGCCTTCACCCTGGATAGGTTCCACAAAAATAGCGGCAACCTCTTCAGGCGGTATGGTGGTCCGAAAGAGCGTATCCTCAACCCATTTTACGCATGCGAGGTCGCACGCTGGGTACGCGAGGTTGTAGGGACAGCGGTAGCAGTACGCGTATGGTATGTGCGTAATCCCGGGAACCAGGGGGTTATAGTGTTTTTTCTGGATTGCCTTGCTTGCAGTGAGAGACAATGCCCCCATGGTGCGCCCGTGAAAGGCCCCGAAAAAGGCGATATTCAGTTCCCGCTTCGTATACCAGCGGGCAAGCTTCAGAGCGGCCTCTACAGCCTCCGCCCCGGAGTTGCCGAAATAGACTCTTTTCCCATCATTTCCAGGAGCGAGCAGGGCAAGTTTCTCTGCCAGTTCTATCTGGGAGGTATAGTAAAAATCCGTACCCGACATATGAAGCAGTTTTTCCGCCTGCACCTGAATAGCCTCCACCACCTCCGGATGGCAGTGACCCGTAGCGCAAACCGCAATGCCGGACGTAAAGTCCAGGAATGAATTTCCATCCACGTCTTCCACCCATGCCCCGTTTCCTTTCCTGGCAACAAGTGGATAGCTCCGCGTATAGGAAGGAGACACGTATGTTCCGTCCAGTTTTATCAGCTTGGATGCCCGGGGACCGGGCAAAGGAGTAATGATTTTCGGCACCTTTTTCATTGTTCACCCCGCTTCAATTTCGGTACAATGTCAATAAGATGTATCAGAAGAGAAAATTTTTACCGGACCACCAAGACAGGGCATTCTGCCGCCTGCAGCACACGATGCGTGACACTGCCCAGAAGCAGACCCTCAAAGTCAGACCGTCCTCGAGATCCCATGATGATCATGTCGCAATTCTCTATCCGGGCCGCCTCGGCAATCATGTTTCCCGGGGAGCCCTCCAGGATTCGATCGCTGAAAGGCACACCTTTTTCCCTGAACATTTCCCGAAAAGGCTCAAGGATCAGGTTCGACTTCTCCATTACCTCGGCAACAGCCTGTTGGAGATAGGGCTCACCCAGAATGGAAGAAAGGCGTTTTCGGCAGTAAACCAAAAGGATCTCCGCGCTGCCGAGCACTGCAAAATCCGAGGCATATGCTGCCGCCCTCATGGAATGATCCGATCCATCAACTGCCACCATTATTTTTTTAAGCTTCATGGCATCTCTCCTTTAAGCAAATAATAACAACATGTTATTTTTAGTTAAATTATACGCTAGGCATTTTTTTTCGTCAAGGGAATTACTGGTTCGCCGCGTACGGAATCCTTTCCAGGGAAGGCTCCTGTATTACTCATATGAATTACCTGCTTTTTCAGGGAAACGTATTTGACATACGCTGACAAAATAGGTACATGATAAACGCTGATGGTGGACAAGAATTCTTGACGTGCATAGTGGTATCCGTCGTGGCAAATTACGCCCGAACGGAAAGGAAAGGAAAAAATGATAGACAGGAGAATTAACAAACACCCCATACTGGAAATTCCTGACAAGAAGGAAGTCTCTTTTTTGTGGAACGGAAAAAAACTCTCAGGGCTCGAAGGCGAGATGATCTCTTCGGCCCTTCTCGCGAACGACATCCACATCTTTGGCCATCACCCCAAGGATGGAAGCCCCCAGGGGCTCTTCTGCGCCAACGGCCAGTGTTCCCAATGCCTGGTTATCGCCGACAATGTCCCGGTAAAGGGATGTATGACCCCCCTCCACGAGGGGATGATCATTGAAAGCGTAGAGGGAATACCTGAACTCCCTGCGGAAGATGGCCCTGTGAAACCTCACGAAATTCCCCTGACAGACGTGGATGTCCTCATCATCGGCGCCGGACCGGCGGGCCTTTCCGCCGCAATTGAACTGGGGAAACTGGGAATAGATACCCTCCTCGTCGATGACAAGGACAGGATCGGAGGAAAGCTCGTCCTGCAGACGCACAAGTTCTTCGGGTCCGTGGAAGATTCTCACGCCGGGACCCGAGGGTTCGAAATCGCATCGCTCCTTGGAAATACCCTGGCCGAGTTCTCATCGGTCCGCACTTGGCTCAGCACCACAGCGGTGGGCGTCTTTTCCGACGGGATCGTTGGCGTGGTGACAGACAAATCCTACCGCAAGATACGGCCGAAAAAGCTCCTCGTCGCCACGGGCGCAAGAGAAAGAATGTTGTCGTTCCCCGGCAATACCCTCCCCGGTGTCTTCGGTGCCGGGGCCTTTCAAACACTGGTTAATCGCGACCTGGTAAGAACCTCTGACAAAGTCTTTATCGTCGGCGGGGGCAATGTGGGCTTGATTGCCGCATACCATGCCATACAGGCCGGCATCCAGGTTGTGGGGCTCGTGGAAGCCCTTCCCCAGGTTGGCGGCTATAAAGTGCACGCCGACAAGCTCAAACGGCTGGGGGTCCCCATCTATACCAGTCATACCGTGGTTGCGGCCCACGGCAAAGACCGGGTGGAATCCCTTACCATTGCGGAACTGGACCGAGAATGGAACATCATTCCCGATTCCCACAAGACGTTTCAGGCGGATACAGTCCTGATCGCAGTGGGCCTTGCCGAGGTCAACGAATTTTACCTCAAGGCGAGGGAATGGGGTATGGACGTCTTTGTGGCGGGAGACGCCCAGGAAATTGCAGAGGCCTCCGCAGCCATGTTCACCGGAAAAATCGAGGGTCTCAAGATCGCCAAATCCCTCAACCGTACGCGGGAAACCATTCCCCGGGAATGGGAGGAAAAGGCACAAGTTCTCAAGTCAAAACCGGGACCTGTCTCAATAGAACCACCCCCGGAGCAACCTTCAGGGGTGATGCCCATCTTCCATTGTTACCAGGAAATTGCATGCAACCCCTGCACGTCGGTGTGCCCTGAACATGCCATTCACACCCGGGAAGACAAGATTACCGGACTGCCTTACATGACAGACCTCTCCCTCTGCAAGGGCTGTCTCTCGTGCGTGGCGGTCTGTCCGGGATTGGCCATTACACTCGTGGACTATAGAAAGAATCCCCATCGCCCGACTGTTACCCTTCCCTACGAAATCTGGCGCGAAACCGTGGAGATTGGTCAGGAAATCCAAGTCACTGATGACAATGGGACTATCATCGGCAACTACCCCGTGAAAAAGGTCACTTCTCTCAAGAAAAAATTTCCCGGCACCCTCCTGGTACAGATAGAGATGGAAGCTGAAAATGCTGGAAAGGCCATCGGCATCCGGGTCCAGAAAGAAGAGATCAAGCCAGACATGGTCTACGAGGAGGATCTTCCTCCGGACGAAGCAATCGTCTGCCGCTGTGAACGCGTCACAGCCGGAGAAATACGAGAGGCCATCCAAAACGGAGTCAGGGACATGAATCATCTCAAGGCAATCAACCGTGCAGGCATGGGAGCCTGCGGATCAAAAACATGCAGGCCCATGATCTGGCGATTGTTCAAGGAGGAAGGCATTGACCTTGAGCAGGTCACCGACCGTGTGGATCGCCCCCTTTTCGTGGAAGTGCCTTTAGGAACCTTTGCCGGCGTGCTTGGAGGTGATTCTGATGAATAATTACGATGTCATCATAGTCGGAGCCGGTTCCATCGGGGTCCCCACTGCCATAGCATTGGGGGAAAAAGGCAGCAGGACATTGGTCATTGACCGCAATGCTTCTCCCGGCCAGGGTGAAAACAAGCACGCTATTGGTGGAATCCGGGCCACCCATTCAAGCCCCGGAAAAATACTCACCGCACTCCGCTCCCTGGAAATCTTTTCAAGTTGGGAAAACCTGACCGGAGAGAGCATAGAATGGCTCATGGGGGGGTATCTTTTTCCTGTTTATAGAAAAACAGAGGAAGATATCCTGAAATCCATCCTTCCCATTCAAAAACAATATGGTTTGAACATTGATTATGTTGGTCCCGAGAAAATCAAGGAAGTTCTTCCAGGCATCAACGAGGAAGGCCTCCTTGGAGGAACGTTTTCACCTGGAGATGGTTCCGCCTCTCCGCTTCTTGCCATCAACGCATTTTACCGCAGGGCCCTTTCTTTTGGGGTGGAGTTTCATTTCAGGGAAACGGTAGAGGAAATTACCACCGAGAATGACAGGGTAACCGGTGTCAAAACAGAAAAAGGGACCTACCATGCGCCGGTGGTGATTGACACAGCAGGCCCTTATTCAAGGCCGTTCTGCAGCTTGGCGGGGATTGACTTTCCCGTGTATCCCGACTCCCATGAAGCGGCCATCACCGAGCCCGTGAAGAGTTTTTTCGGATGCATGGTTGTGGATCTGCGGCCCGGCCCCGGTTCCAAGAATTACTATTTTTACCAGAACAGGCTGGGGCAGGTTGTTTTCTGTATAACGCCAGATCCTGCGATCCCCGGGACCGATAAACGGGAGACATCCGTCTTCCTCCCCCAGGTCAGTGCCAGGATGGTGGCGCTTCTGCCAAGGCTCAGAAACCTGCGGGTACGGCGAATGTGGCGGGGGCTTTATCCCATGACCCCTGACGGTTCACCCCTCGTCGGATGGGACCGGAACCTGCAAGGCTTTCTCCACGCAACGGGAATGTGCGGTCAGGGCTTCATGCTGGGCCCCGGCATCGGTGAACTCTTGTCCAGGATGATCACTGGAGAAACCACGCCGGACGATGAAACCACGCTGCAGGAATTCTCTCCGTACCGGGAATTCGGGGGACACGAAGCCCTCAAGTAAAGGAGGAAAAAATGACCCAACTAAGAGCAAAAGAGATCAAGACCTTTTCTTACACCCGACCAACCATTACCAATGGATACGCCAATCAAACCCTTTCTGTCGACCTTTCCGGACCGGATATTACCATAAAACCGGTTTCACAAAACATGAAAGAGCTCTTCGTTGGAGGAAAGGGCTTTGACCTCTGGCTCCTCTGGAATGCAGTAACCCCTGTTACCAAATGGAACGATCCTGAAAACGCCATCTGCATCGCATCCGGTCCCATGGGTGGGACGCCCGGCTACCCCGGGTCGGGGAAAAGCATCGTCACCACGATCTCTCCCACCACGGGGTCCGTCATGGATTCAAACGTAGGAGGATATTTCGGGCCCTACCTGAAATTCTCAGGCTTTGATGCCCTGGAAGTGACGGGACAGGGCGCTGAAGGCACGGTCATTTTTATTGACGGGGTGAGGCAGGAAATCAAGCTCCTCCAAGTAGACGGGCTTCCTGAAGATTCTTACGCCCTGTCCCAGGTGCTTACGGATTTTTTTGCCGAAGGTAAAAAACAGGATATTTCAGTGGTCTCAACCGGCCCGGGGGCAAAGCATACCCTGATCGGCTGTCTAAACTTTACCTGGTATGACATGAAGCGGAAGCGTGCACGATACAAACAGGCCGGGCGCGGCGGGATTGGGAGCGTGTTTGCCCACAAAGGCATCCGGGCCATCGTGGCCCGTTGGGATTCCGTGACCGTGGATACGAATAACCCGGCCGACAAGAAGGCCGTCACCACTGTTGCTAAGGTCTATTCCAAGGAGATAAGGGAATTGGACCCCAAGGAAAACGAAATGGCAAGGGTCGGGACCACCCATCTGGTTCCCATCATGAACGATTTCGACCTGCTCCCCACTCACAACTTTCGCTACGGGCAGCATCCCGGTGCCAACAACATCGGACGTGACGTGTATCAGCATTTGTTCGATCCCGGATTTGACGGCTGCTGGAGAGGATGTACTGTCGCCTGTTCTCATGGGGTCAAGGACTTCGTTCCCATGACCGGGCCCTACAAGGGTCAGACGGTCTTTGTGGACGGGCCGGAGTATGAAACCATTGCCGGCTGCGGATCCAATATCGGGGTATTCGACCCCTTTACCATCCTCGAAATGAATTTTTATTGCGATGCCTACGGCCTGGACACCATTTCCGTGGGAACCGGCATTGCCTTTGTCATGGAGTGTTTTGAACTGGGATTGATTACCACCTCCCACACCGGAGGCATGGATCTCAGTTTCGGAAACCGGCTAAACGCCCTGGAGCTGGTTCACCAGATGGCCGCAGGCAAAGGATTCGGCGCCATTGTAGGCCAGGGGATTCGCAGGATGAAAGAGCTTTTTGAAAAGGAATACGGTGCAGATTCCGCGCTGTTGCAGGATATCGGCATGGAATCAAAAGGGCTGGAATTCTCCGAATACATGACAAAGGAATCCCTCGCTCAGCAGGGAGGGTACGGAATCGCCCTGAAAGGTCCCCAGCACGACGAGGCCTGGCTCATCTTCCTGGACATGGTACACAACTACATGCCTACTTTTGAACAGAAGGCCGAAGCCCTTCATTGGTTCCCCATGTTTCGCACCTGGTTTGGCCTGTGCGGATTGTGCAAGCTCCCATGGAACGATATCGTCCCCGAGGACAACAAGGAGACACCGGAACCGGCAAAAGTCATGAAACACGTCCAGTGGTATGCGGAATACTTCAGTGCCGTTACCGGAAGGAAAGTTACCCCGGACGATCTGGTGCTGATGAGTGAGGCCGTGTATAATTTTCAGCGTGTCTTCAGCCTCCGGTTGGGATACGGCCGGAGGGAGCACGATACCCTCCCCTACCGGGCCATGGGACCGGTAACTATGGAGGAATACGAGTCGCGGCAGGAAAGATATGACAAACAGCTCACCGAAAAATACGGGGTTGATATCGCCGGAAAAGAAACGCCCGAAAAGGTCGCGATCCTCCGCAAGTTCAGGGAGCAGCAGTACGAAGAACTGAAGGATGCGGTTTATGAGCGGCGCGGCTGGAGCAAGGACGGGATCCCCACTCTTGAAACGATAAAGAGGCTGGGTATCGATTTCCCCGAAGTCCTGGAAGTCCTGAAGGCCAACGGGATGAGTTGATGATAGAGATTGACGGCAGGCAGATCCCATGGCATGAGGGCATGACCGTGGCTGCCCTGCTTGAAGAGATTGAAGATGCGCATCACTATGCGGTGGTGCGCCTGAACGGCAGACTTATTTCAAGGCCGAACTTCGAGAAAACCCCGGTTCCGGACAGTGCTGAAGTGATCCTGATTCCCATGGTTGCGGGAGGATGAGAAAAGTCAGGGCTCAAAAATCAGACTTTTGAGCCCTGTTCTTTTAATGATTCCAGGTAGGCATCCCACTCAATGGGAAGGAGGTACTTTTTCTTGCTGTTGCAATCCTTGCACGCAGGGACGATATTCCCTTTTCTGCTTTTTCCTCCCCTGCTTAAAGGCACCACGTGATCCATGGTGAGCTGCCCACGACCCACCTTCTTCTTGCAGTAATAGCAGATCCCCTGGTTTATTCTCTGCAACCACCATTCGCTTTTTCTCAGTTTCCTGGCTTTTTCCTTCTCTCTCTTTATCTCCCCATCAGTCACTTCAAAAGCATCAAAAACCATTGTTCAAAACCTTACCGTGAAAATACCCCCGGCCGTGGCCGAATATGCGGACTGTATTTTCATGTCCGGGGGTGGCTGGGCTTATTTTGGTCCAGCCATGCTGGTTTAGCCCGCTTTTCTCACGGGCCTTCGTAGCGAGGCGGCGGGAAGGCCCGCGGATACATGGGGCTGTTCGCCGCCACAGTAGATTGCCCGTGAGAAATACGGGTCAGGAAGGCTGGGCGCTCGTGATCAGCTCTCTTGCTTCCACCCCGATGACATACATACCCCCGTAAGGCCCCTCTTCGACTTTTGTGACGTGCCTCACGACCGTATCAACCGTTATTATTGCCCAACTGGCATAAAATGTAATATTTTCTATTTTATCCCCTTTCTTCAGTAATTTCAAGACACCGAAATCTTTTTCAGAAACAATAAGCCCGATCCCATGACTTGAATAGTTCATGACGTTCAGGTGATACTGTTTTCCTTTTCCTTTCGGCGTTTTCAGGGAAAACTCCACATAGACAAAATCCGGGATCCTGGTTGCTATTCTGTGTTCTCGCCGCTTTTCAGCTCCTTCCGATACACTCCCTTTCCCGGGTTCCATCAGATCTTTGTCCGTATCCACCGGTGCCGAAACAGGTGCCGGAGTGCTTTGTTCCAGCGTTTCCAGCCGCGCCTCAATTTCCTTATCATCGGGGTCTATTTCCCTCGCCGACTGATAGAGCCTGCGGGCGAGATCCCTGTCCCCTCTCTTCTCAATCTCAAAACCAATTCGGAACTGCACTCTCGCTTTTTCCTTTTTCCCCAGTTTCGGCCCTTCCAGTAACTTCTTTACGGTTGCCATGGCTTTGTCCGGTGATTCGAACCGGGCCAGGCAGCCCGCAATCTCGGGAACTATTTTGGCCGTTGGATAATCCAGTTGCAGCAGCCTTCCATACTCTGTAACAGCCTCTTCATAATGGCCCAACTCTTTCAAGGCAAATGCCCCATCCAGGAGGGCCTGTACATTTCCCGAGCCGGAAAGGGTCTTCTGTATCCTCGATATCTCTTCGCCGGAGACATCTTTCTGGGCGGCTTCCTTTTCCTGAACAACCTTTGCCTGGACCTCTGTTATTGCCGTCTCAATCTTTTCCTTTTCGTCGGCATCCAGGCCGGAGGGATTGCTCATGACCTTTTCATAGACCCTCAGGGCCTCTGTGAAAAGCCCCATGGAGCAATATACTTCAGCTTCCTTGATCTTTGATTGGATATCCATTATGTTCCTCTGCCTTCTGTAAGCATCAGTATTCTGGTCTCAGCAAAGACGAAAAGACACCTAGTTTTTCTTGAAAAAGCCTTTAAATTTGTCCCGCTTGACCATCTTCTTCATAGCCGGCACAAACATGTCACAGTTCAACCGAACCAGTGCCATTGGAGTTGCGGTACCGGTGATGATAAAGAGATACCCTATTTCAGTCTTCCTGATATAGATCCGGCCGTTTTCATAAAACACCTCTATTTCCCGGGCACCCCGCAATGAATGAATAAACAGGGCCAATGAATCATCGATTTTCGGTTCTCCGGCAAACGACCCCACAAACTCCTTTAATACAAGCTGACCCTCGAATGAAACGAGCATCAACCCTTTTACATCACGTAACGTGAGAAGTTCATTAAAGTGATTATTCATAGATCTGTTCACACGGCAACATCACCTGCTATTGCCTTCCGTCTCCACGATGAGGGCATGAATCATCCGGTCTCTCGGACATTTGCTGTCTACAGGGATCATAATGGTCTTATCTCCGGGCAGAAGGATGATATCCTGTGACCTCCCAACGTCCATGTAGGTGAGTTTTAACGGGCCGAATGAAAAAAGCTTTCCCATCCTTCCCATCTGTCCCAGAAGCCCGTCCCAGGCATTGTCATAATAGATTTTCTCGCCGCCATAGCGCGTTCCAATCGTACCCGTGAGCCTTTTTTTCACCTGCTCAAGCCCACTCTCTTTTTTTCTTTTCTCCCCGTGTCCCAATGAAGCAGCGACTGTCATCACCGGTTTTTTCCGGGGGACTGCCGAGGCCTTTGCCTGTTCGTCCTTCAACCGCATTGCCTCAAGCAATATGGCCTGCAGTTCACCTTTAATCTTTTTCTCCGAGCATCGGCAGGTATTTTCAATAGAGAGAGTAACCTCCTCCCAACTGAAAATATGATGTGCGGCTTCCTCGCCTTTGAACCCGTTCACCCGTGCATCAAGGAGTTCACCATCCCGAAAAAAAAGAACACCCCTCTTTCCGGAAGCCTTGTCAGACAGCCGTATGGTGCATGTCTTTTGCTCCATTTCTATAAGCTGCAGAAACATTCCGGAAGAGACATTGTGAAGCGTTCCACCGTCCGCCTCCCGCCGCAACCAGGTAAGGATAAGTTCAGCCAAAACGCTGCTCTTGAAGGGCTTTGCAATGTACCCGACAGCTCCGCCCTCGCTTGCCAGCTTCTCCATCTCACTGGTGCTGTATCCGGTCATGACAATAACCGGGATATCGGGATAGCTCTCCATAACGTGCGCAAGAAGACCGAACCCATCGGTGTTTGGCATCTTCAAATCCGTCACCACCAGAGAGATATCATCCCGGGCGAGTTTCCTGATCGCCTCCTCGCCGTTTCCGGCAGTAACTATTGAGAAGACTTCATTGTACTCCGCAAGGCCCTGTTGAAGGGACCGGAGCACCTCCTGCTCGTCATCTACAAGGAGGACATTTCTTCTCATATACCTCTCCCGATTCAATCCTCATTCCCTGCCCCCAGTCCTCTGGAACTCCGCTTCCCGTCTTTATCTCCTCCGACGCAGTCTTTCCATGGAAAGCCGTATGCTTTCCTGCATACGTCCGATGGCTTCCCCCAGGTCTCCGATTTCATCTTTGGATCGGATTTCCAATTCTTCATCCAGGGCACCAAGACTTATTTGTTCCGCCAAGCCGGTCAACGACTTAATTCTCTTTGTCAAGGCATGTCCGTACCACAGGACGATCAGAGCAATAAGCACCAGGGTACTTCCCAGGATCACAAATACACCGTTTTTCGTGTTAGCGCTGATCACTCCCGCTTTTTTCTCCAACCCTTTTACCTCTTTTGTGAATTCATCAAGATACGTTGTCGCTGCTATCACAAAGGAAGTGTTTCCCACCGGGGCGCAGACCATAAACTTATCACGAACCCTTCCATCCTTATCTTTCCACCGGTAGTAACCTTTGGATTCTTTTCCTCCCCTGACGCCCGTATATACCTTCCAGAAACCGGCGAATGCTTTTCCCAGGGGTTTTTTGAGCTTACTCATATCAATGCCGATGATCTTGGGGTTCACGTGAACCCATGTGCGCCAGATTCCACTGCTGTCAGGCAACTGGTAGAGTGCGGTGTAGCCGGTGGCACCGACCTTTTGAACAGCCACTTTCTTGAACCCTTCATCCTGGAAAAAATTTTCCTTCCTGAGCTTCCGGTGACTGTCCAGGTAGAGGAGTACTTGAGACGCCACCGACTCGGCTTTTTCTTTGATAATATTTTCCGCAAGATGAGTTACCACCTGGCTGCTTTCGCCGGTAATAAGAGACGTCAGTTGATCCAGCTGCCTGATGTAAAGGAACCCGGCGGCGACCATGAGGATGACCGGTACGAGGAAAAAGAGGACGATCATCTTTGCCCTGAGACCTAAGCGGCGGGAACGCTGTTCTTTGAGGCTTGCGAGTTCGGCCTGTACCGTCTCCGTTCCGATTGATTCCGCAGCCGGTGCTTCATTGCTTCCGGAACCGGGCCATTCCAGATCCGCTCCCGTCCCGTTCATCTCGTCCGATTTCGAGATATCAAAAACGTGTCCGCATGCCTTGCAACGCACTTTGGCGTGTGCGCCCTTGATTTTCGTCGGATCGATCCGATACCTTCTTCCACATTCCTCACAAAAGATGATCATTGCTATTCCCCTTTTTTCTCCAAGTTTTTCCCTGGCAAGAAGATCCCGAAAATTACCTTCTTGCCTCCTAAATTCCCAGCTCCTTCATTTTCTTGACCATGTTCTGCCTGAAGGCGATACCCTTTTCCTTTCGTCGGATCTGTCTGGCAAGCAAGTCGACCAGCTCCGCCACAAGTGGTACGGGAAAACTGGATACCCGTTTCCCGAGATCAGCCACCGTGTCTTCGATCAGGATCCCTGAAATAGGGCCTACCGCAAGCGAAAGCTGTGCATTCAGATAGTCAAAAAATTCTGGGGGCAGGACAGAAACCTGTTCCCTGACCCGTTCAATGATCTGAAGTTTTGAGAGTTTTTCAAGGGCGTCCCTGATCTCAACCATCTCCATTCCGAGTGACTGGGCAATAGCGCTCACATTCCTTTTCCCGTCCAGTTCCATCAAGATACTGAGCATTCTGCTGTCCAGGGAAAACTCGCCAAGATCCTTCCGCAGGACTCGCTTGAAAATCATCCCGCCAATATTCTTTGTATCTGTCCCTTGCACCATATCCTCAACAGGTTACTTTTTGCCTTTTCGGCCTGATTTGCGCTTGGGCGCCTTCAGCTCATCCGCCAATCCCTGGATTTCTTCGCGCAGGGCTTTGAATTCTGCCTGAATAAGTTCTTTCAGTTCATTCAGGGCCGCCACAATGGGCTCAGGCATTCGCTGGCCTTCCTCCCAATCGATGGTAACATCTCTTCCCTCCACCAGCGGAGCAGCTGGTTTGCCTGGCTTGACCTTTTCCTCCACAACGCCCTTCTGTCCCTGGATTTCTCTTTTCAGGTCTTTGAATCGCTGCACTTCTTCCAGTAATATCGTTTCTTTTTCAATCTCCTTCAGCCCATCCGACGAGAGAATTTTCTCCAACGCGGAGTAAACCGAATTCAACACCTTAATGGCTTCAGGATTAGTCTTCGCCTTGTATTTCTTGATGTATCTTCCCAGTGAATCAAGCATCTTGAAAAAAGGCGCCATAATGCGGTTGCCGTTATAATTGTTCTTCAGTTTTGCGACTTCATCCAGGAAATGGCTCATGACCTCATCGGAGATCTCCCAATCTAATGAGAGGATAACACTCTGCAGCTCTCTTAAAGGAGATACCTGGGTTTCAAGAGGCTCATTCTCTTCATCGACTGTGCCGTCACCTTCAATAAAAATCTCGTCAAGGCGCTTTTCCACTTCATCCGTGAGCTTTGCTTTTTTCTTTGCCAAGGGTCTTCTCCTATTTGAATTCTTTTTCCAGTGCCGCCATGGTAAGTGTAATAATCTTCTTGAGGGTCTTGACCACATTATCACCCTTCAAGGCACTTGCCTCGAATGAGGGCACCTTCAACCTGCTGTTGAGATCCTTCTCCATTGTCTCGTAAGAAAGCAATGGGATCCCGTCTCCTGCCAGGTCGCGTTTGTTGTACTGCAGAACCAGCGGGATCTTAAAAATGCTTTTTTTATACGTGGAAAGGTTTTCCTGCAGGTTCTTTACAGAAAGCATATTGCTCTTTCTTCTCACTTTCATGGAATCGGCGACAAAAACCACCCCGTCCACCCCCCGCAGGACCAGTCTTCTCGTCGCGTTATATTTTACCTGCCCGGGAACTGTATAAAGCTGGATCTTGACATCATAGCCCTTGATTTTGCCCATTTCGAACGGAAGGAAATCAAAGAAGAGGGTCCTGTCGCCCTGGGTCTTGATCGCAATCATCTCGGTTTTGATACGGTCATTGAACTTATTATAAATATACTCCAGGTTGGTGGTCTTTCCACCTCTTCCAGGACCGTAATACACGATCTTGACCTGGACTTCCTTCTTTTTCAGGTTGACAAATGCCATGAAAGAATACCCCCTTCAAATATCCCTTTTTCAAGCAATGAAAAGTTCATTGTTATCCCAAGAGGCCCCTTCATGGGCTCATTTGGTGACCCAGGACACCCGTAATTTCGTCGATTGCCTCCGCGACCTTTAATCGCAGAAACCCCAGCGAAACATCCTGGTCAAAAATGGTGATGAGCAGAAATTCCTTCATCACTTTGCTGAAATGAATGCTTTCCTTCTTTCCTTTATGAAAAAGGAGGGAAAACTCATCTTCTCCGATTATCTTGGCCATGGTGCTGACTGCCCCGAAATTTCCCGCTGCCAGGGCGGCCAGTGAATAGATATCGTGTTTCATCTTCCCCGAATCCTGGCTGGCTATGACGTTGCCTGCCATATCAATGAGAAAAACGCACCTGACCCCTATGTCCATGAAGTCCTCTTCCAGGATTCCTTCAATGGCATCAAGCTCCTTTTGATCAAGAACGTACGTCAATGGTCCACCTCCGTCCTGTGTCGAATGGGTGTGACTCAGGTTGTCACGTTCACGGTTCACACTTCACGTAAGCGGTTTGCAATCCTTTTCAATGAACTGTAAACTCCGGAACCTGAGCCTGAGCAGTTATGAAAAAAAGCATCAAAACATCCATTCTGTCTATGGCACTTGACGCATTTACATGCAAAGGCGATGCCATTTATTCGCGGTGAATCTTCCTCCTCGTCAAACCCCTCTCCTCAGTCCTTCGCGCCGAAAACCACCCCCTTTCCCCTTTATGACGTCAATTTTTTGCCACTTTAATCGCGTATCCTATGACGCTCTGCCTTGATCCAAACCCTTCCCCGAATATTTCTTGCCTCCCAAGGGCGTTGAAAAAAGTATCCGGTTGACTGTCTCCCTAGAAATATGCGAGAATATTTTTTCTTATGGGTGCTGATCTTTCCCGCTTTATGGAAAAGGCCCTTCAAGAGGCCGATAAAGCATTTCGTCGAGAAGAAGTGCCCGTCGGTGCAGTGCTTGCTGGAGAAGACGGCCGAATCATCGCACGTGCCCACAATCGGACTATCGAGCTGAATGACCCAAGCGCACATGCCGAGATCCTCGTACTGCGTCAGGGAGCTTCTCTTCGGAAAAATTATCGGTTAAACGGCTGCATCATGGTGGTCACGGTGGAACCTTGTCTTATGTGCATGGGGGCAATTATCCATGCACGCCTGAGCCATCTCGTTTTCGGAACGTGGGACCCCAAGTGGGGGGCTGCAGGATCACTCTTTGATATTCCCGGTGATCCCAGGCTGAACCACCATGTGAAGGTCACATCGGGAATTCTTGAAGAAAAGTCCAGAAAGTTGATGCAGGATTTCTTCAGGCTTCGCAGGTAAATGAGCTTCTCCGCAGCAAGCCGCGGAGTATCAAGAAAGAGAGGAAAGAAGCAAGCTTCGGGGAATGAAACCCGCAGCGGTTAAAAGTGATGTTTCGGAGAGGTACCGAAGTGGTCGTAACGGGGTCGACTCGAAATCGACTTGTCCCGTGAAGAGCGGGGCACGTGGGTTCGAATCCCACCCTCTCCGCCAACAAATTGGATAAAATCATTTGACAGTGCCACTCCCTAACACTATCTTGTGTCCATAAATATCATAGTGATCGCGGGGCACAATGTAGTTCCAATCAAGAAATGCCAAACAACCGCGGAGAGATGTCCGAGCTGGCTGAAGGAGCGCGACTGGAAATCGCGTGTACCACCAAAACGTGGTACCGAGGGTTCGAATCCCTCTCTCTCCGCCATTTCGTAACCGTTCAAACGGTGGGGATGGAACTTTGGTCCGGTGAATAATTTCAAGTTCCTTTCAGCACCCAAGTAATAAACCAAAGGCTGAAATGACGTACGAAGTGTTGGCAAGAAAATGGCGCCCCCAGGGATTTGAGGACGTCATTGGCCAGGAACATGTTACCCAGACGCTGGTCAATGCCATTAAGACAGGCAGGCTTGCGCATGCCTATCTCTTTTCCGGTCCCAGGGGAGTGGGCAAGACTTCGGTGGCACGAATCCTTGCCAAGGCCATCAACTGCGAAAAAGGAGAACCGGGGAAACCCTGCAACCAGTGCCAGGTCTGCGAAGAAATCACTTCGGGCTCATCCGTTGATGTCCAGGAAATAGACGGCGCGTCCAACCGGGGCATTGATGAAATACGGGAACTCCGGGGAAACATCAACTACATGCCTTCGTCCAGCAGGTATCGCGTTTACATCATCGACGAAGTGCATATGCTCACTCTCCCCGCTTTTAACGCCCTGCTGAAGACACTTGAGGAACCTCCACCCCACGTAAAATTCATTTTCGCGACCACTGAACCCCACAAGGTGCCGGTAACCATCCTGTCCCGGTGCCAGCGCTTCGATTTCAAAAGGATCCCGCTTTACAAGATTGTCGAGCATCTCCAGAACATATCCCGCCAGGAAGGCATTGAAATCAGCAAGACCAGCCTTTCCCTGATTGCAAAAGAGGCTGACGGCGGGATGAGGGATGCAGAAAGCCTCCTCGACCAGGTCGTATCCTTTTCCGGGACTACGGTGGAAGACAAGCAGGTCACCGATATCCTGGGAATCATAGACCGGGAGATCCTTTTTCAGCTGTCCGGGTCTATCGTGGAAGGGGATATGAAAAAATGCCTGGAGATACTGGATCAAGTCTACAAATACGGGTATGACATGAAGGCGTTCTACCGGAGCCTGATGCAGCAGATCAGAGATCTCCTCATCAGTCTCATAGCACGGGAAAACGACCTCGTGGAAATCTCCGAGAACGACCGGGGAAGAGTCAGAGAGCAAGCGGAAAAGGCTGGCCGGGAACGGCTCCAGATCATCCTGAATTTTCTTATGAAACGTGAAGAAAACCTCCGGTTCACCACTGATCCGCGCCTCCTGCTTGAAGCCGTCATTCTCCAGCTTTGTCAGATGGGAGACTTTCTCTCCTTCGGGGAAATCATTGACAGGGTGGAAGGCCTGGAAAAAATGCTCTCCGGGAGACCTGTTACTCGACCTTCTCCGGATATTCCGAGACTTTCTGATCCCGAGGCCCATTGGCAGGGAAAAGAGACCCACGGATCTCCCGAAGACCTCCAGCCCTCCTCCGGCAAAAGCGAGTGGAAACGATTCCTGTCCTTTCTTTCTTCAAAAAACCGGGCCATGGCTAAGGTCCTGGAAGAATGGGAGCTCAAAAGCCTGTCAAAGGACTCCCTGGCATTGAAAAGGGGCAACCGGTCTTTTTCGACGGCCTACTTTGACGACGCTGAAAAACTCGATCAGCTTCGCGTGTATTGCAGGGAGTTTTTCGGGCAAGATATCCGCATCAGCCTTCAGGGAAGCGCAAAAAGCGTGTCCCGGAACAAAGCAGTCGACCCCCCAAAGGCCAAGAAAAAGAGTGTCGCACCTCAACAGGACTTTCCACCTCCGGTGAAGGACATTCTCGACGTATTTCAAGGCAAGGTCATTACCGGGGAATCACCGCGAAAGCCGACGTCAGACTGAGTCCTCCCCTCTCTCGTTTCTCAGTGCCTCAAATCCCTTCTCGAGATCTTTCATCAGATCTCCCGGATCTTCAAGGCCGATATTGAGCCGCACGAGGGTTTTATCGGGATATCTTGCACTACAGGCTCGATCGTATTTCGCCGCCGTCAGGAGACTCTTGTATCCGCCCCAGCTGTATCCGAGACCGAAGAGATCCAGCGAATTCACAAAAGCCGCCAGCTTCGTTTCAGGATATTCTTCCTTGAAGGTAAAGGCGAAGAGACCCGAGGAACCTTTGAAATCCCTCTTCCAGATATGGTGTTCTGGATGGCTCGGCAGTGCAGGGTGGATCACCTTATCAACAAGGTCAACTGTTTCCAGCCATCTAGCAACTTGAAGCGCTGATGTTTCATGGTGCTTTAATCGTATCTCCAGGGTCTTCAGTCCCCGCAGTGCGAGATAGCAGTCCTCGGGTGAGGCGAACACTTCCATGACACGGTAGAATTTACTGAATTGCTCGGCGTATTGGGCGCTCACCGTTACAGAACCCAGGAGCACGTCTGAGTGGCCGGAAATATATTTCGTGACCGATTCTACCACCACATCAATCCCCAGCTCAAAGGGATGCAGGTAAAGGGGGGTCGCCCAGGTATTGTCCAGCAGGGTCATGATTCCCTTTTCCCGGGCAATGGCCGTAACAGCAGGAATATCCTGAATTTCAAAAGTGTTTGATCCGGGGGACTCAAGAAAGATGAGCCTCGTATTTCCCCTGATATACTCCACGATATCAGCGCCCACCGCGGGAGGGACAACCCCGATTTCCACGTTATACCTGGAAAGAATCTTTCTGCAAAAACGGGCCGTCGGACCGTAAATGTTGTCGCACAGGAGGATATGATCACCGCTTTTCGTAAATGCCAGCAGGGTATTAATGATGCCGTTTATTCCCGATTGGAAGACACGGGTCAGGTGCCCACCCTCAAGTCTCCTGATTGCCTCCTCCAGGGCACGCTGCGTCGGCAACCGGTCCGTACCGTAGGAAACCCCCTCATATTGCCCCTTGTTTGCCCGGAGCATATCTTCATAGTTTTGAAATAAAACCGTTGAACCCTTGTAAACAGGAGGGTTGATCGTTCTTACCGGGTTGTCATTTATCACATTAAAATAATTATCAAATCCTATAAGTTCGGTGGTTTTCTTCATGTCTTCTGATTCCTTTACGTCAGGATAATTGACTCGGATGAGTCTTGGCCACGCTACCACAAAATATTCCGGCTATCAAATCTAAATACAGTTCTTTTCCGATGTTGACGGAAGGCCCGCAACCTGATACGATTTTTTATGCTTTGCAGGTCCTGCCTGCTTTCAGCACAAAACTCGTAAGAGCGCAAACTGATTTGAACGGTAAAGGAGACAAACATGAAAGGAATGCCAAATATGGGCCAGATTATGAAGCAGGCCCAACAGTTTCAGGCAAAGGTGGCAAAACTCCAGGAGGATCTGGGGGACAGGACCGTTGAGGCCTCGGCCGGCGGCGGTATGGTCACGGTCGTTGCGAACGGCCGACAGGAAATCGTTTCCATATCTATTGACCCGGAGGTCATAGACCCGGAAGACCGGGAAATGCTCCAGGACCTCGTGATCGCCGCCGTAAATGACGGCCTTGCCAAGGCAAAAGAGATGGTGAACGAAGAAATGGGCAAATTGACCAAGGGCATGAATCTCCCCAACCTTCCAGGGCTCATGTAGGAAAGGAATCTCCATGGGTATTTATCCGCCGTCCCTTGAAAACCTCATCAACCACTTTTCCAAACTTCCCGGTATCGGTCAAAAATCTGCCGCCCGAATGGCACTTTTTATTCTGAAAAGCGACCGGGCGCTGGCAGAAGGTCTGGCCAGGAGCCTGCTGGAGGTGAAAGAAAAGATAATCTTCTGTTCCGTGTGCTTTAATCTGACCGACGATGATCCCTGTCCCATATGTCGCAATGAAGCCAGGAACAACGGCACCCTCTGTGTTGTTGAAGGCCCGGGGGACCAGTTGGCCCTGGAGGAAAGCGGTTCATTCAAGGGACGGTATCATGTGCTCCATGGGGCCCTTTCTCCTCTTGACGGCATTGGTCCCGAAGACCTCAAGATCGGAGAACTGCTCTCCCGCTTGGACCGCGAAAACATCAGGGAAGTCATCCTGGCAACCAACCCCACCACCGAGGGAGAGGCCACTGCTTCTTTTCTGGCCGGTATTCTCTCGGACAAGGATGTCGCTGTCTCGCGCATCGCCCTCGGGGTTCCCATGGGGGGTGATCTCAAGTACATGGATCGGATGACCCTCCAATATGCCCTCAAGACCCGGATGAAGGTAGAACCATGATCCGCGAGGCGGATCTTGAAGCCCTCGGCAGATTGGTTGGTCCTGACAACCTGCTTACCGGCCAACCGCAACTCGAACCCTATACCACTGACGGGACAAAGCTCGTCTTCGCCCCGGACGCCGTTATCTTTCCTCGGACCACCCGACAAACAGCAGACATCCTCCGCCTGGCCACCGACCGCGAAATCCCTGTAATACCCCGGGGCGCCGGAACCGGTATGAGCGGAGGGTCGCTCGCCGTAAACGGCGGACTGGTCATGTCCCTGGAACACATGAACCGGATCCTTGAAATCGACCGCGAAAATCTCATCGCCAAGGTGGAACCCGGTGTCATTACCGCCCATCTCCAGGAAGCCGTTGAAAAGGTAGGGCTCTTTTATCCTCCTGATCCGGCAAGCATTCACATTTCTACCATCGGTGGCAATGTCGCCGAGTGTGCCGGTGGACTTCGGGCCGTCAAGTACGGGGTTACCCGTGACTATGTCCTCGGTCTTACCGTCGTGCTTCCCACCGGCGAGATTATCCGAACGGGCGTAGAGACCATGAAGGGAGTGGCCGGCTACGACCTCACGCACCTCGTCGTTGGATCAGAAGGAACCTTGGCCGTAGTGACATCCATTACCCTCAGGCTGCTTCCGAAACCAGAGACACAGCGGACCATGCTTGCCTTTTTCGCCAACGTCACGCAAGCGGCTAACACCGTATCCAGCATTATTCATCGAGGCATCATTCCCACCATCCTTGAGTTCGTGGACCGGACATGCCTTGAATGTATTCGGAAGGAAATGGCTATTTTTATTCCCCCTGATGCCGGGGCCATGCTTCTCATGGAAGTGGACGGCAATGCCTTCATGGTGGAACAGGACAGCAGCAAGATAAAAGATGCCTGTGAAGAAGGAAAAGCCATAAGCTTTAAAAAAGCCTCCACCCGGGCGGAGGCTGAACAGCTCTGGCAGGCCCGCCGGGAAGTCTCCCCCTCTCTCTACAAGTTGAAGCCCCACAAGACCAGCGAAGACATTGTGGTCCCCCGGAGCAGGCTCCCGGAACTCATCGCGGTCCTTCACGAACTCAGTTCCCGCTATGACCTTCCCCTGCCGGCCTTCGGCCACGCGGGTGACGGAAACATCCATGTGAACATCATGCATGACAGGGAAAACCGCAGTGAAAGGGAAAAAGTGGTACCCCTGGTGAAAGAACTATTCGAAAAAATACTCAAAATGGGAGGGACCATCACCGGTGAACACGGCATAGGAATCACCAAGGCACCCTATCTCGAGATGGAAATTCCAAAACCCGGCCTGAACCTGATGAGCAGAATCAAAGAGGCCTTCGACCCAAAAGGAATCCTTAACCCCGGAAAAATCTTTCTCCCCTAGCCCTGCATTTCTCACTATTTTCCCATTCTGCTTTACGCCGGGGGATCTCTCACAGATTCCCTTATCGATCGGCGGTGCGGAACGTATAACCGAGACAAAAGCGTGCTTTCCCGTTCAAGGCACACCGGCGTCTATTTCTTCCGGCAGGGGCTTTTTCACCTCAGCCATTAATTCATCGATCTCACCACTGTTCAATGTCTCTTTCTCCAAAAGGGCATTGGCCATCTTGTGAAGGATACCCAGGTTATCCTCAATGAGCCGTGTAGCCTTTTCGGAGGCCCCGATTATAATATTTCTGACTTCCTCGTCAATCCTTTGTGACGTCATTTCACTGAAATCCCTGTGCCGGGTAAACTCACTGCCAAGAAATATCTGCGCTTCCTTTTTGCCAAAGGCAACAGGGCCCAGTTCCTCGCTCATACCGTACTCACAGACCATCTTTCTTGCAAGACCGGACGCCTTTTTAATGTCATTTTCCACTCCTGTTGTCTGGGTATTGAGCACAATCTCTTCCGCAGCCCTGCCACCCATCAAGATGCTTATATTGTTCTCCAGGTCACTTTTAGGATAGGTGTGTTTTTCGTTTATGGGGAGCTGCTGCGTCAGGCCAAGAGATCGACCCCGGGGAATGATGGTCACCTTATGAACGGGATCTGTATCGGGAAGGAGTCTTGCCACAAGGGCATGCCCTGCCTCGTGATAAGCCATGTCTCTTTTTTCCTCTTCAGAGATAATCATGCTTTTCCGCTCAGGCCCCATCATGACCTTGTCCTTGGCGTCTTCAAAGTCGATCATCTCCAACCTGTCCTTTCCGCGTCTGGCCGCCATCAGTGCGGCCTCATTCACCATATTCTCAATATCAGCCCCGGTAAACCCGGGAGTCCCCCTTGCAAGGGCTTTGATATCGACATCATTTGACAGGGGCGTCTTTTTTACATGGACTTTCAGGATTCCCACTCTCCCCATTACGTCAGGAACAGAGACAACTACTTGTCTGTCGAATCGCCCGGGTCTCAATAGAGCGGGATCAAGCACATCGGGCCTGTTTGTGGCTGAAATCAAAATGACGCCCTCATTGGATTCAAAGCCGTCCATCTCCACCAGAAGCTGGTTGAGGGTCTGTTCTTTTTCATCATGTCCA
The DNA here is from genome assembly GCA_003646815.1 of Deltaproteobacteria bacterium. Taxonomy (GTDB): domain Bacteria; phylum Desulfobacterota; class DSM-4660; order Desulfatiglandales; family Desulfatiglandaceae; genus B46-G9. The sequence continues at coordinate 25,196 of QMLQ01000004.1, forward strand.
CCCCCTAAACCCGCACCCCGGCGGCGACCAACCGCGTCAATCTCATCCACAAATATGATGCAGGGAGCATTTTTTTTACCCTCCTTGAAGAGATTTCTGACCCTTGAAGCACCAACACCCACGAACATCTCTACGAAATCCGATCCGCTTATACTGAAAAAGGGGACATCCGCCACACCGGCTATTGCCCTTGCCAGTAAGGTCTTCCCTGTGCCTGGAGCTCCCACAAGAAGAACACCTTTCGGGATCCTTCCCCCCAGCCGGGTGAATTTCCCAGGATCGCGAAGAAAGTCGACGATTTCCTGCAATTCATCCCTGGCCTCATCAATTCCCGCGACATCTTCAAAGGTGACTTTCTCCCGCGAGTCCGACAGAAGACTTGCTCGATTTTTTCCAAAGGACAGTGGATTCCCACCGCCACCCTGCATTCGGCGCATGAAGAATATCCAAACACCCACCAGCAAAAGCATCGGGACCCACGAAAGGAACATCCTGAGCCATGAGGCCCCTTCTTCGGGTTTTGCAGATATTTTCACCCCTTTCCCCTTGAGCAACGTAATCAGTTGTGGATCTTTCGGGGCAAATGTATGAAAAGGTCCTTGCGCGGTTAAACCCGATATATTGTTCCCCTGTATCGTGACCCGGATGACCCTTCCGCTCTCAACCAAACTTACAAAATCACTGTAACCCATAGAGGCGCTGCTTCCTTGTCCATTCAATATCCGAAACAGCATGATCAGCATAAATCCAATCATGATATAAACAGCAATATTTTTGTGGGATGGGTTCACTTTAATCTATTTTCCATAAGATGCATTCATATATTTTCATAAGCTTTTCACACGTGCTTGTTCCGGCATTGAACCCAAAACTCCCCTCTCCTCAATGCCGACAACAAACGCCTGTCGTTTCGCGGTCTTATTTTCATGATCATCACCCGGTTTAAAATGATCAGGGGAGACGGCAACCTCAAAATCATGACGCTGCTGCACGCATACAGTGAATCAAGTCTCTGACTTCAACAGTTGCTATACCGGTTTGAATATCAGACATGCCATAGGGAATGACCAGGTCACCGTTGTGGAGGATCGCGCCGCAGGTATACACGACATTGGGGACATACCCCTCGCGCTCTTCCGCAAGCGGTGCAAGTAACGGCTCTCCAAGGCGGGCGATGACTCTTGCGGGATTTTCTAGATCAAGCAGCATGACGCCGATGGCATACTGACGCATGGGCCCGACCCCGTGGGTGAGCACGATCCAGCCTTCATCAGTCTCCAAAGGTGAGCCGCAGTTCCCGATCTGAATGAACTCCCACGGACGTGCGGGCTCCTGGATAATTTCGGTCTCCTGCCAGAAATGGATATTGTCCGAAAACATGATATGATTGTTTTCACCGTCCTGGCGCGATAGCATGACGTAGCTGCCGTCAATTTTCCGGGGGAAAAGCGCCATGCCCTTGTTTTGGATCGCTTTGCCGTTGAGGGTTATCACTTTGAATTTGACAAAATCCTTTGTCTCAATAAGCTGCGGCAGGATTGTAAGACCGTTATAAGCCGTATAGGTCGCATAATAGGTAACTTCGCCGTTCTCATCAAAAAATTGCACGAATCGGGCGTCTTCAATGCCACTGCTTTCGTTTTTCGAAACGGGAAAGATAACCCGTTCGGATATGCGATGATCAGCCCGGAAACTTACCTCATAATTGGAACTCGCAAGCCAGTACATGATTTCAAAGGTTTGGTTCTGGCGAAGCTCTGAAAAGAGAGGTCTCGCACGAAGCGCTCCAATTTCATTTTTTAATGTATGATAGGTGAAATCTTCCGGTACCTGGCCAAGGAGATGAGCTGTTACCTCATTGCAGGCATCCATTTCATTAAGCTTCAGCTGGAAAAGATGCCGGTCGTAAACTGCGTTTAAACGGACGTCAGGCCTCTCGACATAATCGCTGACCGGGTCGAAGATAAACGTATTGTGCCCGTCAAGGACACCACTGCGAAACACAATAGAAGAAACATGCCCTTCGCCGATTGCCCTCAGGCTCATGATAAAGCGTAAGCTGCCTTTGTCCAAATGGCTTTGATCAGGATGGAGGACGATTGAAGGATTAAAAAGGGCGGCCGATTCTATGGAGTACTCCATGGTAAAATAGGCGCCGATAAGAATCCTTTGAACATCGCTGAGCACAGCATCCCGGGGAACATAATCTTTTACCGCATCAAGGTGATGTTCAAAAACAGCCATGATGTCTTTGTGTCGCTCTGAAAAATCATGCATAATTTCTTCAAGAAGTTTCTCGGCATCCATATCGGACAGGTCCGTTATGCGTTGAATGATTTTTCGTATACGATATGCACCGTCAGGAATATGCTGGCGGGTTATAACGCGTGAAGGATCGCCCTGCATTTTCTTCTTTTCTCTTTTAACCTTTGGCCGTAGCCTTTTTTTTCCATCCATATCTCTGCCCACTGATAGATTATGCCGTCTCATAACAGCCTACATCGGAGGCCGTTTTTTTGTGAGGCATAACTGTACAAGGTCATCAATGTGTGCCGTGCCGGCACACATGACCGTATCCGCCCCGCCCCAATAAATTTTTACCGTCCCGTCGTCTTCAGGAACAGTGCCACAGGTAAATACAACATTGGGCACATAGCCATTTACTTCCCAAGGATCCTCAGGCGCCAATATCCACTGGTCGGAAACGCCGATAATTTTGGCCGGATCATCAAGGTCATGCAGGGCCGCACCGAGGCGGTACACTGTTCCGGACATCGTCTTAAAGACACCATGGTAGATATGAAGCCAGCCCCTGTCGGTTTTAAATGGCGGCGCACCGGGTCCGATTTTCATTTCATCCCAGTGATAGGCCACCGGCTTCATAATCACCCTCGAATCGCCCCAGTGAACCAGGTCGGGAGAATAGGAAATCCAGACGGACCAGGGCGAAAGCTCCGAATGCGGCCGATCCAGGCGGACATACCGGCCACCGAACTTTTCAGGGAAAATAACGACGTTTCGAAAATCGGCCTGGGTGATCAGCGCAATACGCTCAACGGTTTTAAAATCCCTGGTGCGTGCAAGGGCAATCCGCACGCCGTGACGGGAATAGGCGCTGTAGGTTAGCAGGTACTCTCCATCTACAGGGCAAATTCTGAGGTCCTCGACGCCGAATGCTTCATATTCGGCAAAAGCATTGTCCGTTGAAGGTAGAAGAAAGGGTTTGGCATGAACCGTAAATGAAAAACCATCCTCGCTGTCGGCCCTGCCGATGATTGAGCGGCCATTCCGCAAATGCGACCTGAAAAGCATAATGTAGCGATCGTTGTGTTTGACGATACCTGCATTGTGAACGGTAGCGACTGGGTACGGCACATCCTTCCTTGTCAGTATGGGATTCTTTTCAGACCGTTCGATGATTGAACGATGCGTTTTCATGCCGGTGTGTCCTGTACAATCATTTCATAGACTTGTATGTATTCATCGATCATTCGGTCCACGGTGAAATGCCGTTCAACCTGATGGCGGCAATATCCACGGTCAATCTCTTTAATCCGGGCTACGACCTCAATGGCCTCGTCCACGTTGCCCACTAAAAAACCACTTTTGCCGTTTTCGATAAGTTCAGGCATGCTGCCCCGATCAAAGGCGATCACGGGCGTACCGCAGGCCATTGATTCGATGACGGACAGACCGAAGGGTTCATCAAACTGTATTGGATGCAACAGTGCGCAGGCTTTGCCGAGTAGCCGTTTCCGGTCAACTGGTCCGACGCTGCCAACATAAATCACCTTGTGGTTGTCTATGTGCGGGGCAACATATTGGTCATAGTAGGCCTGGTCCTGAATGATACCCGCCATGATCAGTTTTTTATTACAGGCCCTCGCGATGTTCAGGGCCTCTTTGACACCCTTGTCATGATGAATGCGCCCGAAAAACAGCAGGGAATCGTCTGGAGCAGGCTGAAAATCAAACTGCTTGATGTCAATGCCGTGATGGATGGTCTTGATATAATCAAGATCCGGCGACCGGTCGGCATGGCTGATGGAAACATAGGATACCGTGTTGTTGTATTTTTTGTAAACCGGCAGGATACCGGGCGATGAAAAGCCGTGAATAGTGGTCACCAGCGGGGTGCTGATTAGACCGGTATAGGTCAGGGGCAGATAGTCAAAGTGGTTGTGGATCATGTCGTACCCATCGGCATGTTCAAAGAGTTCGGAAATGTGCAGGCACTCCCAGACTTTTGGTATAAGCGAGCGGTTTTCTTCATAGCCCTGCGGGCAAATCGCATGCAGTGTGCCGCTGGTCTGCGAATCCGCGGTTGCAAACAAGGTGACATCATGACCGCGCGCCACCAGCCCCTCGGTTAAGAGAGATGCTATATTTTCCCAGGGCCCGTAGTGCCGTGGCGGGGTGCACCAGGCAATGGGCGAGAGCATGGCAACGTGCATGACCGATCCTTTCGTTAATCAGTTTCTTGTGACGACGGCTGGTTTAAAATCTCGTCGGTATAAAGCTTTTGCAATGTCATCAGCGAAAGCAGCCAGGCAAGGGACGATTCGGCGCCCTCATTTTGGTTGATGCCGTCCGCCATCAACCCATCCCGGCAGCCGCCGGTCTTGGGATCATAGAGCGACATATTCAGGTCATTGTGCCCGAGAAACCAGTTAAAGCACATCACCGCATTGTCGAGCCATGATTTATCCCGGGTGACGTTAAAGGCTTCGACGCAGGCTTCGATCATGGCATTGGCCTCGACGGGCTGCTGGTCAAAGCGAGCCTTGGGGCCGCCTTGTTCATACCATCCGTTGCTGCCTATTGGGACAAAATGACCGTCTTCGGTTTGGATGGTGAGCAGCCACTTGAGGGATCTGAGTCCCATATCGAGCATATCGCTCCGCTGTATCCATTGACCGGATAGGAGGAGGGCATGGGGCAACTTGCCGTTGGCATAGTTCAAGGCGTTTTCAAGCCAGGGCCAGTCGTCTGTTCCATTGTTTTCAAACTGATCAAAAAGCCTGTTGGCAAGGATCTCCCGGATCCTGCGCACATCACTGTCGCCGGAAAACTTGTCCAGGTAGGCATGTATGCCCACCAGACAAAAAGCCACGGCGCGAGGTGAATGAAAATTCTCGACAGCTTGCAGAGCCTTGTTAAAAAGGGTCGTGCTCATTGCGAGATGCCCGGGATTTTGAAGAAACGACACCGCCTTGCCGAGGCTCCAGATCGCCCTGCCATGTGCATCTTCTGATCCGATCTCCTCCGTCCACTGCCTCGAATAGCTCATGAAGTTCCGAAAACGACCATTTTTTTCATTAAAGGCATACAAAAGGAATCCGAGATAATGACTGCTGAGGAAATCAAGCCCCAAGCCGTTTGTCGGCAGGTATTTTTGACCCATGGCGGCAACCAGCAGCGCCCTGGCGTTATCATCGGTGCAATAGCCATGGGTGCGATCGGGAATGGTATAGTTGGCATGCTGCAACATTCCGGTATCATCGGTAAAGGCCTTCAGGTGATCCAGCTTGATCTCCGGGAGCTCGAAATTCGTGATGACCTTGATGTTCTCAACATAAGAATACCGGGGACGGGGGTACCGGGTCCTGCTCAGTTGAACCTCCCTGAAAACCTGGAGATACTTTCGGGACACCTCCTTCCAAACCGCATTGCGGCTGAACATATAGGCTTTTTTACGCATGGCGTGCCGTTCGACATCGCTGCCCAGAAGGTCGATGATTTGTTCCGCCATGGCATCTGGATTGTGGAAGGGCACAATTCGGCCCCGGCCTTCGGCAAGCATCTCGGCAGCATACCAGTACGGGGTCGAAATGATGGCCTTACCTGCGCCCATGGCATAGGCGAGGGTCCCGGAGGTAACCTGAGCTTCTTCAAGATAAGGGGTTACGTAGATATCGGCGAGGCCGAGAAACTCACATAACTCTTTAAGTTCAACAAAACGATTTTGAAAAATGACATGCTTGCTGATATCGAGTTTGCGCACGAGCTGCTGCAGCATTATACGGTACGCATCCCCATGAGATTTCAGGATATTCGGATGTGTTGCACCCAGGATAATATAGGTCACATCAGGGTGTTTTTTGATGACCGCCGGAAGGGCCTGCAATACATTTTCAATGCCCTTATTTGGGGAAAGCAAGCCGAACGTCAGCAGCACCTTCTTGCCTTCCACGCCGAACTTGTCTTTGTAGAAACTGGGGTCGATAAAGGGCGTATCCGGAATACCGTGATGGATTAAGGCAATTTTCTCCTCGGGAACCGCATAGATATCTTTAAGAAAGTCAGAGGCCTTACGGCTCATTACCACCAGTTTATCGGACAGATCGGACAGCTTGCTCATAACAGCACGGTATTCCGGGGCCGGATCTTTCAGAATCGTGTGCAACGTTGTCACGACCGGCATACGCAGATCACCCAATAGTTTCAGGAGGTGGCTGCCGGCCGGACCGCCGAAAAGGCCGTACTCATGCTGAACGCAGACAATATCCGTCTTGCTGATATTGAGGAATTGAGCTGCCATGCTGTAATCACTCAATTTGTTCTGGTTGATTTCAAAACGCACTTTTTCCGGATATGGATATCCCTCGGGTTTGTCATTCATGGCAGCCGCCCAGCAGGAAATATCGGGGGCTTCCGCTGACAAGGCTTCAACCAGGTCCGTGGTGAAGGTCGCGATCCCGCATCGGCGGGGCAGATAATTGCCGATTACGGCAACCGCGTCAATTCCTTCATAATACTGAACAAGAGATGACATAACCGCTACCTTTTTGTTTTGCGTTCATTTTTCGTTTTCCCACATCGATTTCCTTTTGTCTTTTTTTTGCTTCCGTTTTTCCTTTGGTGTTCGCTTGCCTTTTTTCTGTTCTTCTCGTCTGTCTTTATCTCTTTTTCCCTTGTCGCCCATTTCATTCCCTTTTATTTTCAAAAAACTTTTTATCTCATAATCAGCCATAGTTCATCATGTGGCCACACGTCCCCATATATTCGTTGTGAGCTCCTTGCCAGCAAAGTTTTTCCCGTCTATGATTCTCCCAAAGATGATTAAATTTGCCATTCCAGGCAGAATATGACGGAGGTGCATCGAGTAAAGCACCAGTCTTTCTTTATAAGGGAACCCACATATGAGTTCCCTTTAACAGCTCATTTTTTGATAAGAAGTCCAAGCTCCTCGGCGCATGCTTGGCTCACGCCATCACCAGCCTTTTTCTGCCCGGGCATTTTATCCCAGCCCTCTTTTTCAATGAATTCAGCCCTCTTCCATGAATCTATTTCCCCTAATTCCTTGAGTTTCTCCTCATGATTGGGCTGCCCCATAAATTGGGCAACGCAGATCGCCGCCTGACTCGCCAAAACCGCTTTTTCGGTCATCGCTTTGGTCGTGCCGGAGGTTGTCCACCCCCCCCACGCAAAACCGATGATCATTGCGACGACTGCTCCGCAAACAATACCCCAAACTCCAAACTTCATTTTCCCTGCAGTTTCCGGTTTCATTGATCACTCCTCCTTGCATTGTGTTGTGGTGTTTTCGCTCAGGATGACCTTTCGACCAATGACTTGAACAATGTCATTGCCCCGGCCGGCATCCGGCCGTTTTTCCCGTTTGAAGATCATTTCCTGGATGCTCCTCGTTTCCGCAATGCCTTTGACCTGGGTGGCTTACCGGCTCACTGAGCGATCTTCAATTCACAGATTTTGCGGAAATGATGGCCATAAATGGCAAGCGTAATATTTAGCGGGAGCATTTTAGGCCGGCGAAAAAGAGTCCAGAATGTGATTTTCCAATATTGGAATCGTTCCTTGCCGAAAATACCCAGGCGGATACTTGAACGCAAGACTGCCAGCAGACGTTGAAAATCCAGGGGGGTCCTGACCTTTGGTTTCTTATACTCCTGGAGGAAGGTCATCGCCCGTTTATAGTAATGCTCGGGTGAGTAGATGTACTCCATCAGGTTTCTGTAGCCTTCGCGCAATACATCAAGCCCCATTCTAGGAACGATGTTGGTTGTTCCGTCTGCGTTATCTCCGGAGAGAGCGTCGATCAGACGACCCTCCTTTCTCATTCGTTCATAAAGCCTTGTGCCGGGAGGAGCGTTCAGCAAGCCCACCATCGCGGTGACAATGCCGCTCTTTTGGATAAAGTCGATCTGCCGCTGAAAGATGGAGGGCGTATCACTGTCAAAACCGACAATGAAGCCACCGGTCACTTGCAGTCCGGCTCGCTGCATGCGCTTCACACTCTCAAGGAGATCCCGGTTCTTGTTCTGCTTCTTGTTGCATTCGGCCAGGCTTTCTTCATTGGGCGTTTCGATTCCGATGAAAACGGCATCAAAACCCGCCTGGACCATCATTTCCATCAGCGGCTCGTCATCGGCCAGGTTGACCGAAGCCTCGGTGTTAAAAGGGATGCCCTTCTTGCCTTTCTGCCATTGGATGAGTGCCGGGAGGAGATGGTTCTTCAGATAACCTTTGTTGCCGATAAAATTGTCATCTACAAAAAAGATCTGTCCACGCCACCCTTGATCGTAGAGCCCGTCCAGCTCGGCAATAATCTGCTCGGCTGTTTTGATACGTGGGCGATGCCCGAACAATGCGGTTACATTACAGAAATCACAATTGAATGGGCAGCCACGTGAAAACTGGATGCTCATCGAGGCATACTGTTTAAAATCCATCAACTCCCACATGGGAGCAGGTGTCTTTCGAATGTCGCAAAACCCGGATGCCTCATAGATGTGCCCGGCTTTCCCTTTCTCCAGATCCGCCAGAAAGGGGGGAAGGGTCAATTCTGCCTCATTCAGCACAAAATGGTCCACTTCCTCAAACGCATCGTATTCGTTGGTGAAGAGCGGCCCACCGGCTATGATCCTGATATTCGCCTCTTTACACCGGGCGATGATCTCATGTGCCGAGTCTCTTTGTACAACCATGCCGCTGATAAAAGCGCAATCAGCCCACGCCAGGTCTTTTTCGGTGAGCTTTGCCACATTCACATCAACCAATTTCTTGGGCCATTCTTTGGGCAGCATTGATCCTATCGTCAGAAGGCCCAGGGGAGGCAAGGCCGCCCTTTTGTGAATGAATTTCAGGGCGTATTTGAAACTCCAAAAGGTAGCCGGGTACTCCGGATAAATCAGCAAGGTTTTCATAAGCTTTCCTTTCGCATGTTAAAATTATCCTTGGTCATTTCGGGGCTCCCTTCTCCCTGAGGGAATTGACGAACTCCATCCCTTCCGAATGGGAAACCGTATGGATTTTCATTTCCAGAGGTTTGGCTAACAGGCTCTTCGTCCCGAGTAAAACACTGAATTTTTCAGATTGTATATGACGGTTCAAGTCCTCACGGGTTTTCCACTCCTCAATCACATTGAAAACCGTTTTGCCATCGAAATCCCAAAAAACGTCATAGCTCAGACACCCCTTCTCCTTTCTCGCCGACTGAATCATCGAGAGAAGTGTCTGCATTACCTCCGTCCTTTTTTCCACGAGTGCCTTTATTGAAATCTTCACGATAATCACCAGAGCCCCCCTCTGCGCCTTGTCTGCCGTCCCAAAAATCAACCGTTCTACTATTTATATGTCCAAGTTTCGTGCCAGGCTGGATAAGTGCGATATTATTCGGCACAACATATTGAATTATCACTGAATATATACTTTAGGAAGATTGGTGAGGAGGGCCGGGTCAGCGCAAAACAATGGTCATATATGGCAGGTGGTCAAATATAACCACGACCCTGGCATCTTTTCGGTTCTGTGGGAGAGGCCTGGAAAGGACTTCCAGGTCTTACGGCTTGAGGATGCCCAGTTTTCGCATTCTGGCCCGCAACGTGCTGCGGTTGAGCCCAAGGATCTCAGCCGCCCCGTTTTTCCCGCTGACCTTCCATTGCGTTTGCTCGAGGATCCGCACAATATGCTCACGCTCAACCGCTTCCAGCGTTTTTTGCATCGTCGATACATC
>QMLQ01000005.1 GCA_003646815.1 Deltaproteobacteria bacterium
CACAAGCTGACAATCCTCCGCCATGCGCTCGCAGGAGCGGGGAAATGAAATAATCAGTATATAAGAGGTATCCCTTTTGTCAAGACCGAAATGCTTCAGGAGCACGGTAAATTTGTTCTAACCCGGAAATCCAACAAAAATCCGCATTTGCGACGAAGCTTCAATTGGAATATATTGAAATAACGAAGGTTTTCAGTTCAACATGTCCAAATGATCAGAATTTACCTAATGCCTTGTCTTTACAGGCTCTTGTGTGGAGAACAAAATCACCGTGAGTCTTTTGGTGGTGCGTCAATCAGGAAAAAGGGAGGCCGTCATGCCAATAAAAAGGATAGTTTGTTGTACTGATTTTTCAAGGAATGCGGAGGCCGCATTTCTAACGGCCAGAGAAATGGCTGAAAAATACACGGCAAAACTGTTTATACTGCATGTGCTGCCCCCATTGATAAATCCTCTCCTTACAGATGCTGAATGGGTGGTGCCTGCTGAGCCTGAAAAATCTCTGATCCTGAATATCGAAGAGCGCATGGAAAATGAATATGGGGCAAGGATTGGAGAGGAGACCGCGTTTGAACTCGTGGTTCGCGACGGCCATGTATCCACGGAAATCTTGCGGTTCCTGGACGAAAACAGTATTGATCTGGTTGTAATGGGGTCCTATGGACTGTCTGGTGCCGGCCTGGTCTTTTTTGGAAGCGTGGCAAAGCGCGTTGCCCATAAGGCGCCATGTTCAGTGATGATAGTGCGCCCTCGCGAAAAAAACACGTAAACTTCAACTGACAGAATAGAAGAACCGGAGGAAGAAGAGCAATGGAGATAAAAACAATTGGTGTGGTTGGCGCGGGTCAGATGGGGTCCGGCATAGCCCAGGTCGCGGCCATGCATGGTTATGAAGTGATCATGAACGATATTAGAGACGAATTCGTGGAAAGAGGGTTTGCAACCATTGAAAAAAGTCTGGGGAGGTTGGTTAAGAAAGAAGTCATAACCGACGCGCGGAAGGGAGAAATTCTCAGTGCAATTGAAGGCTCCACTTCCATGGAAGAGGATTTGGCCAAGGCAGATTTTGTCGTGGAAGCTGCAACCGAGAATGAGGCTCTCAAGTTGCAGATATTCAAGACACTGGATCAGACGTGCAGGGAGGAGGTGATTCTGTCGTCAAACACGTCCTCCATATCTATCACCAGGATTGCGGGGGCAACAGCAAGGCCGGAATTGGTGATCGGCATGCACTTCATGAACCCGGTCCCCATGATGAAACTGGTGGAGATCATCAAGGGCCTTGCCACCTCCGACGCTACCTTCGAAATCACCCAGAAACTGGCCTTGGACATGGGGAAAGCCCCTGTCCCTGCGAATGATTTTCCAGGCTTTATCAGCAACCGGATTCTTATGCCCATGATAAATGAGGCCGTATACGCCCTGTTTGAAGGCGTGGGAACTCCTGAAGATATTGATCAGGTGATGAAACTGGGTATGAACCACCCCATGGGGCCTCTTGCCCTGGCCGACCTTATAGGACTTGATACCTGCCTTTCTATCATGCAGGTTCTGCAGGAGGGTTTTGGTGACAGCAAGTACCGGCCGTGCCCATTGCTGAAAAAATACGTTGATGCCGGATGGCTTGGGAGAAAGACCGGAAAGGGGTTCTATACTTACTAGAAAAGGAGACAAGATCATGGCAAAATTGCTGATTGTGGATGATGAGGAGCACATCCGGTATCTTTATACCGAGGAATTGAGTGAGGCAGGCTACGAAGTAGTTACCGCCGACAGCGGGTACAAGCTGCTTGAAAAAATCGAAGAGGAAAAACCGGATCTGGTTGTTCTTGATATAAAAATGGTCGATTATAACGGCCTTGATTTACTGCAGGACATAAGAAATAAATTTTATGATTTGCCCGTGGTCCTGTGTACCGCCTATGACACGTTCAAAGAGGATATGAAATCCATTGCTGCGGATTTCTACGTGATAAAATCTTTTGACCTGACAGAGCTCAAAAACAAGATTGCAATGGCCCTGGAGGCGGGTAACCAGCAGGCGGAATAGCAACCGTATGGAACTATTAGCCGTTAGCTGTTTAGCGATTAGATTAAGTTTTTGCTTTTTTCATTCTTCTCCAAAAACGGTATTTATTGGTAGGGCAGGGGAACGGGGTGTTCCCGGAGTGGCGTCATTTTACCGTGAAAATCCCCCCAGCGGCGGCCGAATATGCGGGCTCAATTTTCATATCCGGGGGTGGCTGGGCTTATTTTGGTCCAGCCATGCTGGTTTAGCCCTGGAACAGGACAGCGGAAGGGCTAAAACCGGGGACCCGCCGGAGGGTGGGGAGTCCAAGCGAAGCGCGGACAAACCCGCAGTGAGCGGAGCCAAGGAGGGCGGAGCGAACGTAGCGGAGGGAATATGCCGGTATCCTGCCCGTGAGTTCCAGATTGGCAACCTGGCTTCCAAGAGAGAATTTTAGGGGTGTAACCAATTAAAATCAGATTATGGGATGGCCAGGAACGCTTTTTTTGGACAGCAATGGCTTTTTTAGCATTTTGGCAATACAAAACAGACAAACGCTAAGAGCGTCCATCCGCAAATTGCTATTCGTGGCCGGGCACTACTTATGATATTTCTCCCCGCGCAGGATAGTGAAGGCACGGTAAAGCTGCTCCAGGAGAAAAAGGCGTGCCATTTCATGGGTAAAGGTCAATCGTGAAAGGGAGAGCGTTGCCTGAGCCCGTGTCAAGACCTTTTCTGAGAGCCCCAGCGTCCCCCCAACGACAAATACAATGCCCCCCTGTTCCATCAAGATTTGCTCCACTTGCGAAGCCCATCCCTTCGAATCACAGGTCCTTCCCCTCTGATCCAGCGCGATAACATAGTCCCGGTCTTTGATATACCGGAGGATGGAAAGACCTTCCTCTTCCTTGATGAACTGTTCTCGGGTCTTTTTTATGGAGACCGGTTTTACTTCCAGCCAGTCGATTGTTGTGTAATGCTGGAGGCGATCCAGATAAAACTGTTGGCCATCAAAGAGGAACGGGAGTTTGGTCTGCCCTACAACGATGATTCTTATTCGCGGCATTGGACTTTTGCCTATTTTTTTGTCAGGTTCAGGATGCTGGCGATTTTTCCGGCCATATGAGTGACAAATTGGTCCATTTCCTTTCCCTTAAGCGGCTTTCCCGGCTGCGGAGAAGGGCCCCTATTATCCACGGACAATTCCACCGGTGCATTTCTGAGGGTTGGGTCGGGAATCACTTCAAAGTCTGGTTCAAAGGAGTCTTCAAAATACTTTTCCTGAAATGTGGCAAATTTGAGCATATGGGCGGTAGAATCAAGGACCCCGATCATCTTGGAATCCACAACACCTTCATTGAACGCCTTTTGGAGCCCTGCGAGGGATTCACCGCCCTGAGTGCAGGCGATATTCCCGTTTTGATTTGCCATGATCATGGAATCCATGATCTCCTGTTCCGTCACCTGCACAATATGAATGCGCTTTCCCCCTGCCAGTCCATTGTATTTTTCGGCCAACTCAATAACCCTGGGCATGGAGACAGGGTTGCCGATCATGGCGGCCTGGGCCACACTGGGTCGGACGTCAACGGGGATAAAATGCCGGTCCCCGGGTGTTTCTTCCCGGTAGTAGCGGTAAACCGGGTCAGCATGATCGGATTGAACCCCGATGATCCAGGGAAGGGCATCAATAACGTCCGCCTCAAAAAATTTCAAAAAACCGCTCATAACTGCGGTGATATTTCCGGCGTTCCCGATGGGCAGTACTACCACCTTGTCCTCCACGCTGTAATCAAAATCCTGGGCGACCTCAAAAGAAAAGGATTCCTGGCCGAGGATACGCCAGCTGTTTTTTGAGTTGAGGAGCGCAACGTTATAGTGCTCAGCGAGCAGTTCCACCACTTTCATGCAATCGTCGAAAACGCCGGGCATTTCCAGGACCCTTGCTCCGCTGCCCAGGGGTTGTGATAACTGCTGAGGGGTGACCTTTCCCTGTGGAAGCAGGACTGCAGATTTTACGATGTCTCGCAGGTAAGCACTGTAAAGAGCTGCGGAGGCCGAAGTGTCTCCGGTCGAGGCGCAGATGGCCAGGATATCCGAAAGACCCTTTTCTCCCGCCAGGTATTGGAGATAGCTTAATGCGCATGCCATTCCCCGGTCTTTAAATGAAGCGCTGGGATTGAGGCCGTCATTCTTATAGTAGAAATCCATCCCCACCATACTCCGTAGCCGATTGTTGGCACGCACCACCGGGGTGTGCCCCTCGCCGAGATACACGATCTGGTCCAGGGGAATTATAGGCGCTGTAAATTCATAGTAGCGGAAAATTCCTTTGAGGGGCTGCACGTTAAGCATTCGGCGATAGTCGAAGATCTTTCGCCAGATATTTCCGGGTATTTCCCGGTGAGAGACGTCCCTGTTTTCAAGGAGAAGCACTCCTCCGCACTTCACACAGGTATAAAGAAGCTCTCGAACATCGAACTCCGCACCGCATTTCAAACAGCGGTAAAACATGTTTCCACGGGGTTGCGGAATCAGATAGGGCTGCATATCCTTTGGAAACTGATCGATTCTCATGGGTTTTCCTTTTTATAGCCCTTCCTTTTCTTTCTGAGGTGATAGGATCAATCTGTCCCGATTTCCGCGTCCGCTATAAAAACTTCAACCTGCGCCGCGGAAAGCAGGTTCGCCATGGGTTGGGGCGGCGCCTGATCCGTAAAAAGTGCATCGACGTCAGTAATCTTGCAGATACGTACCATAGCGTCTCTACCGAACTTGGTATGATCGGCAGCGAGAAAGACCTTCCGGGAACGGGAGATGATTGCCTGGCCAACCCGCACTTCACTGTAATCAAAATCAAGGAGTGACCCTTCCGCATCTATTCCGCTGATACTGATGATCCCGAAATCCACATTGAATTGGTTGATAAAATCAATGGTGGCTTCGCCGGTAATACCACGGTCACCGCTCCGGACGATCCCTCCTGTTACAAAAACTTCAAAGTCGCTTTTTTCACTTAAGGTGCAGGCAGCATTCAGGTTGTTGGTGATAATTCGGAGTCCTTTGTGCTCACAGAGGGCCTTGGCCACTTCTTCAGCGGTGGTTCCAATGTCGATAAAAAGAGAAGCCTCGTTCGGAATGTGTTTTGCCAGAGTCCTTGCGATGCGGACCTTGCCGGACGAACAGAACACCTTCCTGGCCTGATAGCCGAGATTTTCTACGCTGGATGGGAGCCCTGCACCACCATGATACCGGCGCAGCAAACCCTTTTTCGCCAGTTCATTGACGTCGCGTCGTATGGTTTGGGAGGTGACAGAAAAGTGTTTTGCCAGGGCTTCTATGGAGAGAAACCCCTGCGTTCGCACTAAATCGATAATTTCCTTTTTCCGATGAAGGGCCGAGGGATTGCGAGCCAGATTTTCATTTTCCAATCTGGAATATCCATTGACAAGGTCGTCCAGGAGATTGTTTGTTTCGGTCATCCTTTTTCCTTTTCATGCGAATATGTAGAGGGATGAATAATACCGTGGTATCAGAGCATATGCTCGGCTATTAAATAGCATTCCCTGTGCTATTGCACAAGAGAAACTTTGTTGTTGGATGCCTGAACGCTAAAAGAAAAAATTCACAAGTGAAAATAAAACGAAAAAAAATGTTGTAATATGAAAATTATTCTTGACATCATTTGCGCGTGAAAACTAGATTGTATGTGAGACAAGACATCATTGTTGAACACGAAGATAAATTCGATCAATCCTGCCCCGCGACAATAGATATGCCCATGGTCGGATGTCCAAGAGTGGTATGAGGGAGAAGTGAACTCCCGGAGAAGGCCCTATGAACATGTTTGCTATTTCTGAGTTGATCAATTCTTTTGTAGGAAAGCGGCAATGCGCACACAAGTGCTGATTATCGGCGGAGGAGCAACGGGTACCGGACTAGCGAGGGACCTTGCTCTTCGCGGTATTCATTGCACTCTCGTTGAGAAAAGCCGCTTGAATGCAGGGGCCTCAGGAAGGAACCATGGTCTCCTTCATAGTGGTGCCCGCTATGTTGAAACTGATCCTGTTGCCGCCAAACAGTGCCACGAAGAAAATATTCTCCTCAAGAAGATCGCTCCCCAGTGTATCGAGGACACGAAAGGCCTGTTTGTTGCGGTGGAAGGGGATGATGAAAATTATGTAGCGGACTTTCCCCACCTGTGTGCCAAGTGCAATATCCCGGCTGAACCGGTCAGTATTGAAGACGCCATGCAGTTGGAACCCGCCCTTTCTCCCAGGCTCATTGCAGCGTACAAAGTTGACGATGCATCCGTAGAACCGTATCGACTTTGCGTGGAAAATATTTCCGAGGCCCAATCTCTGGGATCACAATTGTTGATCTCGACCAGGGTTACTGCCTTTACGAAACGGGCAAACCGTATTGTGACCACAACCCTTACGAATACGATGACAGGAAAAGTAAGGAAGGTAGAAGCTGATTTTGTGGTCAATGCAGGCGGGGCGTGGACAGGAGAGATTGCAGAACTTGCCGGCATTCCAATCAAGATGCTCTATTCCAAGGGCAGCCTTATGGTGACGGGGCACCGATTTACAAACCACGTTGTCAATCGGCTCAGGAAACCCGGAGACGGAGATATCGTCGTGCCCGGGGGTACCGTTTCCATACTCGGGACAACCTCGATCCGAGTACAATCGCCGGAGGTGCTCTATCCAACCATAGAAGAGATGGATCATTTAGTAGAGGAAGGGGCTGCAATGCTTCCCTCTTTGCAGTATGCCCGCTTTATCAGGGCCTACGCCGGGATCAGGCCTCTCCTGGAGCTTGAGAGCCCAATGGACGATCGTTCCGTAAGCCGGAGCCTTGCCCTGATGGATCACTCGAAAAACGGTGTTGAAAATTTTCTGAGTGTGCCGGGCGGGAAATTGACCACCTATCGCCTTATGGCCGAAAAGGCCGCGGATTTTGTTTGTGAAAGGCTGGGAGTGCACGAGCCTTGCCGCACGAAATTCGACCCTTTGCCTCCAACGAGCGCTGGCGAGCTGAGTGAACCGGGACTGGGTCCCAAGGTTTGGGTCAAGAAAAACGATCCCGGTGATCGGGTGATTTGTGAATGTGAGATTCTTCCGGAGAGCCTTATCAGTACGATTATCAACTCTCTCAAAGTGGAACAGGAAAGGCCGAGTCTCCTCAATATCGCAGAGAAATCCAGAGTGGGGAAAGGGGCATGCCAGGGCACCTTTTGCGGAGCGGGGATTACCGCCTATCTCTACAACAGGGGAGATATTCACGGGAAAGAAGGGTTGGATGATCTTCGTGCCTTTTTGCAGGAACGATGGAAGGGTGAACGACCGGTTTTGTGGCGAAATCAGATGATCCAGGCTGAATTGAAGGAATCATTTTACTGCGGGCTCTGTGGACTGGAAAATGAGGGCGCGTAAATAATAGTGAAAAAGAGGGTGATTCTTGGTGTCACTTACGCAGACCATTGAATGTGACCTGACAATTGTCGGCAGAGGGATGGCCGGGATGGTGGCCGCTGTTTTTGCGGCCAACCGGGGTATTTCTACCGTGCAGGTCGGGGTGGACGGAGGGATTGTTTTTTCAAGCGGTCTGTTTGACTTGCTTTCAATCCACCCCATTGCAGCAGGGACTTCCTGGAAGGATCCCTGGGCGGGCATAGAGTCCCTGGTCAGCGACATGCCGGAACACCCCTACGGCCGTTTGAAGAGTGCGGATATTCGCGCTGCCTTTGAAGAAATACTGGACTTTTTTGAATCAGGAAAGTACCCCTACAAAAGAAGAGAGGGGCAAAATGTTGAGGTGATCACCCCTCTTGGCACCACAAAATACACTTATTGCGTCCCGGAGAGTATGTGGCAAGGCGTGTTGGCTTTTGAACAAAAACTTCCCTGCCTGCTGGTTGATTTTTCTGATATGAATGGGTTCAGTGCCCATGAGATTGTTTCCAATCTCCAAGATCAATGGCCCGGATTACGGCCTTTGAGTGTCCCTTTTCCGGGTGCTGCCAAGGGATCTCTGGTTGTGGGTGATGTCCTGGCGAGAAGCCTTGAACTGTCGCAGAACAGGGAAAAGCTGGGTCGGGAAATCCTACCCCATATTGGGGAAGCCAAGGCCGTGGGGCTTCCGGCTGTGCTTGGCCTGTCCCGGAGCCGGGAGGTAATTGCGGACTTGACTGAACAAATCGGTGTGCCTCTTTTTGAAATTCCGACATTCTCTCTTTCTATTCCAGGATTGCGCCTGGTAGATGTCTTTGATCGGCAATTGCAAAAAAAAGGGGTTCTCCAGTTTCCTCAGGACCGGGTTTTGAAGGTGACTCGGGGGCAGGATGGGACATTCACCGCCGGTGCGGGCAACAAAAAGATCCAGTACGAGATAAAGAGCAAGGGAATTGTACTGGCTACCGGCAGGTTTTGGGGCAGGGGCCTCTACGCCGACAGGAAACAAATCAGGGAATCTGTTTTCAACCTGCCCGTCACTCAACCTTCTGGAAGAACCGGGTGGCACAACGAGCAATTCCTGGACCCACGGGGGCATGCGGTAAACCAGGCGGGATTGGAAATTGATGACTCATTTCAACCGGTGGATGAAACGGGGGAACCGGTATTTGAAAACCTTTTTGCCGCAGGTTCGATTCTTGCCCATCAGGATTGGATGCGTATGAAATGCGGCTGCGGCATTGCCATAGCGACAGCATACGGGGCGGTAAATGGATTCTTGAATTAATGGTTTTATCATTGGCGCAGGTGGGCAGATCATAGCCGTAAGGAGAAATCTCAATGGGGCTGGTTCTTGACTCCATATCAAAAAAAGTAGGGAAAGACATTCATATCGACAAGGTGAGCCTCGAGTTTAAAACGGGATCACGCAATATTCTCCTGGGGCGCACCCGGGCGGGTAAGACATCTCTTCTTCGACTGATGGCAGGATTGGACCGCCCTACTACGGGGCGAATACTTATCGATGGAGAAGATGTTACGGGGATGCCAGTCCGAAAACGAAGTGTTGCCATGGTCTATCAACAGTTCATTAATTACCCCTCTCTTACGGTTTATAAGAACATCGCTTCTCCGCTGAAAATGAGCAAGGTCAAAAAGGCTGAAATTGAGCGGCGAGTGCATGAAACAGCTTCCATGTTGCACATTGAGGATCTGCTTGAGCGCCTTCCTTCGGAGCTGAGCGGTGGGCAACAGCAGCGGGTGGCCATTGCCCGGGCTTTGGTCAAAGAAACCGATCTTCTCCTGATGGACGAGCCCCTGGTGAATCTGGACTACAAACTGCGCGAGGAACTGCGAGTCGAACTGCAGGAAATTTTCAAAAAGGGGAAGGCTGTGGTTGTCTATACCACGACAGAACCGACCGAGGCCCTGATGCTGGGAGGAAATATTGTCGTCCTTGATGAAGGCCGTGTCCTGCAGACCGGGCCGACTTCGCACGTATACCGGAATCCGGCAACCACCAAGGTAGCGGAAGTGTTCAGTGATCCGCCCATTAATTTTATGACAGGAACGGTTTTGTCAAGATCGGTGAGGCTGGGGCAGAACCTGGAAATCCCGCTGGGCGGGCACTTGGGTTCTCTGGCCGATGGGGGCTACACATTTGGTGTACGTTCAAATCATCTTTTTCTGTCCAGGAAAGGAAAAGAGGATGTGGAAATTCCGGCGAGAGTTGAGCTGACGGAAATAAACGGATCAGAGACGTTTATTCATGCCAACTATGACGGGTTTCGGCTGGTGATACAGGAAAAGGGGGTTCGTCCGGTCAAGATCGGGACTGGGATAAATATCTATGTCAACCCCTCCTGTTTTTTTGCCTATGATGGGAAAGGGACTCTTGTCGCCGCACCATCTGGGGAGAAATCTTGAAAAAAGTGGGATAGGAGACTGAAATGGCTCGTATCGAGTTACATGAGATCGCCCACAGTTATCATCGGGATCCAAAGGGACCGGAAGATTATGCCCTGAAACGCATTCACAACGTGTGGGAAGACGGGGGCGCGTATGCCCTCCTGGGACCTTCCGGCTGTGGAAAGACCACATTGTTGAACATCATCTCAGGCCTGGTTGTTCCCACAAAGGGAAAGGTACTCTATGACGGCAAGGACGTATCAAAGCTGCCGCCGGAAAAGCGCAACATTGCCCAGGTGTTCCAGTTTCCCGTCCTGTATGACACCATGTCGGTGTTCAACAACCTGGCCTTTCCGTTACGCAACCGGGGGATGGACGAAGGCAGCATCAAGGCCCGCGTACTTGAAGTTGCCGAAATCCTTGAGCTGACCCCGTTTCTCAACAGGAGAGCAGCGGGACTGGCAGCGGACGGCAAACAGAAGATCTCTTTAGGCCGAGGACTGGTTCGGAGTGATGTGGCCGCCATTCTTTTTGATGAGCCCTTGACAGTGATTGATCCGCAGATGAAGTGGGAGTTGCGGTGCAAGCTCAAAGAAATCCACGAACAACTGAAGTTGACTTTTATCTACGTAACCCATGACCAGACCGAGGCGCTGACCTTTGCCGACAAAGTGGCGGTGATGTTTGAGGGTGAAATCGTGCAGATCGGTTCGCCACAGGATCTTTTCGAAAACCCAGAGCACCGTTTTGTTGGTTATTTTATCGGGAGTCCAGGTATGAATTTTCTCGAATGCACTCTCGAAGGAAACAGGGCGCTGATTGATGGAGCGAGCATTGTCCTGGACGACGAAACAGCTGCAAAAGGGCGGGGTGCTCAAGGGAAACTGGAACTCGGCATTCGGCCAATGTATCTGGAAGTCAATCCTGAGCGTGGCAACAGCGCCGTAAAGGCAAGGGTCAAGGGGGTTGAAGACCTGGGCAGTTACCGGATCGTTACCCTGAATGTGGCCGGGAAAGTCCTGAAAGCCGCTGTGCCGGAAGGGAAGAATGTTCCTGAAAACGTGGCCTGGCTCTCATTTCCGCCGGAATGGATCAGGCTGTTTGCTGACGGCTGGCTGATTAAGTAGGAAGGAGCAGACGCATGGAAAAATGGCCCGATAACAAGGCCTGGTTGCTGGTGTTGCCGGTCTTTGTCATTGTCGCTTTTAGCGCCATCATTCCCTTGTTGACCGTGATAAACTATTCGGTCCAGGATATTCTGGCGCCCGGCCAAAGTGTTTTCGTAGGTACGGATTGGTTCAAGGAGATGTTGCAGGATTATCGACTGCACGACGCCCTCTGGCGTCAATTCCTGTTCTCCGGGCTCGTGCTGGTAATCGAAATGCCTCTTGGAATTCTGATTGCGCTGGCCCTGCCGAAACGCGGATGGGGCGTTTCTTTTTCCCTGGTAACCCTGGCCCTGCCGCTCCTGATACCATGGAATACCATTGGGACCATCTGGATTATTTTTACCCGGCCTGATATCGGCCTCCTCGGCCATGGGATCCGCAGCCTTCTCGGTATCACGTTTGATCATACCGCGAGGCCGCTCGATGCCTGGATTACTTTGATGATGATGGAGGTCTGGCACTGGACTCCACTGGTCGCTCTGCTTGCGTATGCCGGGCTTCGAGCGATCCCCGAGGCCTATTATCAGGCAGCCAAGATTGACGGCGCATCTTCCTGGTCCACCTTCCTGTATGTCCAGCTTCCCAAGATGCGCGGCGTACTGACGATAGCGTTCTTGCTGCGCTTCATGGACAGTTTCTTGATTTATGCCGAGCCCTTCGTGCTGACTGGCGGCGGTCCGGGGAATTCGACTACATTTCTCTCCATTTATCTCGTTAAGATCGCACTTGGACAATTTGACCTTGGGCCGGGCGCCGCTTTTTCACTCATATATTTCGCGATTGTCCTGCTGTTCAGCTTTATCTTTTACCAGGCCCTCCAGAGAGTCGGACGAGGAGAAAAGGTATGAGAGGAAAGAAAAAAATTATCGGCCTTGCATTCTATTTTTTGCTGCTGGCACTGCCAATCTACTGGATGCTCAATATGTCCCTGAGGACCAACGCCGACATTCTGGCATCCTTTGCCCTGTTTCCCACTGATGCAACCTTGAAAAACTACATCAAGATTTTTACGGATGCATCGTGGTACATGGGATACGTGAATGCCATGATTTACGTGGCAATGAATACGGTTATCTCCTTGTCGGTGGCCCTTCCTGCTGCCTACGCTTTTTCACGGTATCAGTTTGTGGGCGATAAGCAGATGTTTTTTTGGCTGCTTACCAACCGTATGGCACCGGCGGCTGTTTTCGCGCTGCCTTTTTTCCAGCTCTATTCCACGGTCGGTCTCATGGACACGCACATCGCGGTGGCCCTGTCGCACTGCCTCTTCAATGTGCCGCTGGCGGTGTGGATCCTGGAGGGTTTCATGTCGGGGATCCCGCGTGAAATAGATGAAACCGCGTTTATTGATGGGTACAGTCTTCCCCATTTCTTCATCACCGTCTTCATTCCCTTGATAAGGGCAGGCGTCGGGGTGACAGCCTTCTTCTGTTTCATGTTCAGCTGGGTGGAGCTGTTGCTCGCACGGACACTGACGGTGACCAATGCGAAACCCATCTCGGCAATTATGACACGGACCATAAGCGCGACCGGCCTTGACTATGGCCTGCTTGCCGCTGCGGGTATGCTGACCATTGTCCCGGGCGCGCTGGTGATCTGGTTCGTGCGCAATCATATGGCCAAGGGCTTTGCCCTGGGTCGCGTATAAGGGGGAACGCGGATGAAAATTACCTTGTCATGGATGATGTGGACCCTGCCCACGGCAATTTTCTGTGTTACCATTGCATCAATTGTGGTTGCCATGACCATCTGGCAAACCATCTCTCCTTCTTTGGAACGGAAGGGCTTTCTGCCTATTCCGACGACACCCGGAGACCGGTTCTTTATCGGAATCCTGACCAGTATTTATATCTTTCTCGCCTGGGTTGGTCTGACCAGCCTCAGCCTCTGGATTTTGCTTGTAATCGTGGTGTGCTGGATCATCGTTGTGATGTGTTGGGGGTAAACAAGAAGCCGAAACGAATTTCCCCGGTATATGTTGCGAGGCGTTCATGGCCTTCACGCCGGCGGTATAGACCGGGAAAGAGAAACCAACAAGAGAAGGCCTGAAGGTGAAGGAGGAGTTCCTATGAAAAGAATGTTGCAATTGTTGGGTGTTGTAGCCGTTCTGTTCGTGTTTTGCGTTGGTTCTGCGAGTGCGGACATGGCTGCAGCCAAGAAGTGGGTGGAAAGTGAATTCCAGCCCTCCACACTAACCAAGGCACAGCAGATGAAAGAGATGGAATGGTTCATCAATGCAGCCAAACCTTTCAAGGGGATGCAGATCAAGGTCGTTTCTGAGACTATCCCTACGCATGAGTACGAATCAAAAGTGCTCGCAAAGGCATTCGAAGAGATTACCGGGATCAAGGTTTCCCATGACCTCATCCAGGAAGGAGATGTTATTGAGAAACTTCAGACCCAGTGGGCCTCGGGCAAGAATATTTACGATGCCTACATCAATGACTCCGATCTCATCGGCACGCACTGGCGCTATAATTTTGTGGTCCCCCTGAGTGACTTCATGGCGGGGGAAGGCAAAGACGTCACCCTTCCTACCCTGGATGTGGATGATTTTATCGGAAAATCCTTTACCACCGGCCCTGACGGGAAACTCTACCAGCTTCCTGATCAGCAGTTCGCAAACCTGTACTGGTTTCGGTATGACTGGTTCAAGCGACCCGATTTCAGGAAGCAGTTCAAGAAGCTGTATGGGTACGAACTGGGTGTGCCGGTGAACTGGTCGGCCTATGAAGACATTGCCGATTTTTTTACCAACCATGTGAAAGAGATCGACGGCAAGCGGGTGTATGGCCATAATGACTACGGCAAGAAGGCCCCTGACTTGGGGTGGCGTTTCACGGATGCCTGGCTCTCCATGGCCGGTTGCGGTGACAAGGGGATTCCGAACGGAAAGCCGGTGGATGAATGGGGCATTCGCGTTGACAAAAATGATCGCCCCGTGGGATCCAGCGTGTGCCGCGGTGGCGCTGCCAACAGCCCTGCTGCAAAGTATGCCCTCCGCAAGTACATGGAATGGCTGAGGAAATATGCTCCCCCCGGCTGCTTGGGAATGGATTTCTATACCTACCTGCCATTTCTGGCAAAGGGAAACGTAGCCCAGCAGATCTTCTGGTACACTGCTTTTACCGCGGACATGGTGAAACCAGGACCCACGGTCAATGCCGATGGTACGCCGAAATGGCGCATGGCGCCGTCGCCCCATGGTCCATACTGGGAAAAGGGTATGAAACTGGGATACCAGGACTGCGGTTCCTGGACACTCTTTAAGAGCACGCCGCTCAAGCGACGCAAGGCAGCATGGCTTTATGCCCAGTTCTGCGTAGCCAAAACCACGTCCCTGAAAAAGAGTCACGTTGGCCTGACCATTATCCGGGACAGCGATATCCGGGATGAATCCTTTACCAAGCGTGCACCTTACCTTGGTGGACTGGTAGAATTTTACCGCAGCCCGGCCCGTGTGGCTTGGACGCCTACCGGCACTAACGTGCCTGATTACCCGAAGCTGGCCCAGCTCTGGTGGCAGAATATCGGGGAAGCGGTTTCCGGTGAGGTAACTGTTGACCGGGCCATGGACAACCTTGCCCGGGAGCAGGATAAGGTAATGGCGCGCATCCAGCGTTCCGGTGTGCAGGGTGACAAAGGTCCGAAGCTGAACAAGTGCGTTGATCCTTCCTACTGGCTGAATAAGCCCGGCTCGCCAAAGGCAAAGGTCAATGAAAAGCCCAAGGGGCAGACCATTGATTACGACAAGCTTATTCAGGCATGGCGGGAAGGCCGAGCATTCTGATAGGTCTGTTTATTGCATTTGTTTTTTAACGGATTTCGCTTCTGCCTAATATCTCGGTGATGCTGGAGCATGGCACATTCGGGATGGCAGCGCGGTGCCCGAAAATGGAGGGGTTAAAGGGAAACCTTTGGCCCCTCTTTTTTGTTGATCCAAGGGGCCTGATACTATAGATTCGGGATGTTGCAAGGATTTCTTGCTGGCGGTAATCAGAGAACGTGTATGTTGACAGGGACACCAACAGGGTAGATCGACGCATACTTCACTTGACGTGGTCATTTGATATTTGACGTCACTGCTTTTGGGCAAGAATGATTTGGGATTGAATTAACACAAAGAGTTTTTGCTGTATGGAGAGGAAAAAAATGGGGAAGAAATACATAGGCGCTGTTGACCAGGGCACAACAAGCAGTCGTTTCATCATCTTTGATCATGATGGACAGATCGTAAGTGTAGATCAAAAGGAGCATGCACAGATTTTTGCGCAGCCCGGCTGGGTGGTGCATGATCCCATGGAAATCTGGGAAAACGTCCAGGAAGTAATCAGGGGGGCACTTGCGAAGGGGGAGAGCAGCGGGACTGACCTGGCTGCCATCGGGATCACGAACCAGCGCGAAACGACCGTGATATGGGACAGGAATACGGGGAAGCCGTTCGCCAACGCCATCGTCTGGCAGTGTACCCGCACGGACCGTATATGTGAGGAACTGACGCGCAAATATGGGCAGGACGGGTTCCGGGAAAAGACTGGATTGCCTATTGCCACCTATTTCTCCGGGCCCAAGATAAAATGGATTCTGGATCACGTGCCCGAGGCGAGGAGGTCGGCTGACAAGGGTGAAGCCCTGTTCGGGACCATGGAAACCTGGGTGATCTGGTGGCTTACGGGCGGACCAAGGGGCGGGGCTCATGTGACAGATGTGACCAATGCAAGCCGCACGATGCTCATGAACCTGAACACCCTCCAGTGGGATGATGAGATCCTTGAAGCCCTGGATATCCCGCGCAGGGTTCTCCCCCGCATTGTGCCGTCCAGCGACAGTGCGGCTTGGGGCATGACCGATGAAAACGGTCCTTTTGACACGGAGATTCCTGTTTGCGGGGCCCTCGGCGACCAGCAGGCCGCGCTGGTTGGCCAGACGTGTTTTGAAAAGGGTGAAGCAAAGAACACCTACGGCACGGGTTGTTTCCTTTTGCTCAACACCGGTCACGAGGCCATGAGGTCCACGCACGGAATGATCAGCACGGTTGCCTATCAGATTGGAGGACAGAAAGCGGTTTATGCCCTTGAGGGCTCTGTGGCGATTGCGGGAGCGCTGGTCCAGTGGGTGCGGGACAACCTGGGTCTCATTTCAGAGGCCCGGGAGATCGAAGACCTTGCACGCACAGTTGAGAACAACGGGGGCATCTATTTTGTGCCTGCCTTTTCGGGACTTTTTGCGCCATATTGGCGTGTTGATGCGCGAGGTGCGATCGTGGGGTTGACGCGATATGTGAATAAAGGCCACCTTGCGCGGGCCGTATTGGAGGCGAACGCGTATCAGACGCGGGATATTGTGGAAGCAATGGAAAAGGACTCCGGCGTAGCGCTCAGCAGGTTAAAGGTTGACGGCGGCATGGTGGTCAATGAACTCCTCATGCAGTTTCAGGCGGACATCCTGGATTGCCCGGTTATACGGCCGAAGATCACGGAAACAACGGCATTGGGGGCGGCCTACGCGGCAGGGCTTGCTGTGGGGTTCTGGGGAGGATTGGATGAACTGCGGCAGAACTGGAAAGTTGACCGGACCTGGGATCCGAACATGAGCAAGGAAACAAGAGAAAAGGGTTGTAAAGAATGGAGGAAGGCCGTCACAAAGACATTTGATTGGGTAGAAGCCGAAGACCGGTGAGAGACTTCTCCGAATCGGGAATCTGGAGAATATAAATTAAGTGTCAAGGCTGGCCTTGAAACGGCCGATGGTGAAACGGGGTGAATGGAGAAACGATAGTGGACAAATCAAAACAGAACGAACCCTACGCAGGTAAACTTGTTGACCTGCTTGTGAAGGAAGAAAGGAGGGCGGTGCTCCAGGAGATCGCACTGAGTCTTCCGGACATTGTTTTGAATGATCGGCAGCTCTGCGATCTTGAACTCCTTGCAACCGGGGCTTTTTCACCCCTGGAGGGGTTCCTGAACCGGGCGGACTACGAATCCGTCCTGGACCGGATGCGGCTCCAGAATGATACCCTCTGGCCCATACCTGTCTGCCTGGATGCATCTGAAACCAGCGTGCGTAACCTTGAGGCAGGGCAGTCGGTATGCCTCCGCGACCCGGAAGGATTTCTCCTGGCAATCCTCCATGTGGAAGATATCTGGCCGCTGGAACGGGAAAAGGAAGCAAAGGCGGTGTACGGCACCCTTGACCGCTCCCACCCTGGGGTTCGCTACCTGTTCGAGACGGGGAGAGACTATTATCTCGGAGGCAGGCTGGAAGTCTTGCACCTGCCGCTCCACTTTGATTTCAAGCAGTTCCGTTTGACCCCCCGTGAGGTTCGCGCACTTTACGACAAGCTGGGGTGGCATCGGGTTGTGGGATTCCAGACAAGAAATCCCATCCATCGGCCCCAGTTTGAGATGACCCTAATGGCCATGAGAGAAGCAAAGGCCAACCTCCTCCTTCTCCCCATTGCGGGAATCACGAAAGATGACGACTTTGATCATTTTGCCCGTGCCCGGTGTTATGTCGCCGTTTCCCGACACTACCCTCCCGGGTCCCACGTTCTGAACCTCCTGCCGCTGGCGGCAAGGATGGCAGGTCCGAGGGAGGCTGTATTGCATGCAATCATAGCTAAAAACTTCGGGTGCACGCATTTTATATTCGGGAGAGACCACGGGAGCCCGGGGCTCGATAAGGAAAACAGGCCGTTTTATCATCACGATGAGGCGTGCAGGAAAATAGAGAAACTGGGGGAAGAAATCGGCGTTTCGCCTCTCCTTTTTGAGGAGATAGTGTACCTCCCCTTTGAAGATGAATATCGGGCCGTAAGCCAGGTTCCTCCTGAAACCCAGACCTTGACCTTGTCGGGCACGGATATCCGCAACCGTATTAAGACAGGCCGGAAAATTCCTGAATGGGCTACCTTTCCCGAGGTCCTCGATGAACTCAAGAAAAGCTATCCCCGGCCCCGGCAGCAGGGGTTTACGGTATTTTTGACCGGTCTTTCTGGGGCTGGCAAATCAACCATTGCAAAAGTGCTGCTCTCCAAATTTCTTGAGTTGGGTGACCGACCCGTGACGCTTCTTGATGGCGATATTGTGCGACAGAACCTGTCGAGCGAACTTGGCTTTTCCAAGGAACACCGGGATATCAATGTTCGACGTATCGGTTTCGTGGCAAGTGAAATCACCAAGAACCGTGGCATAGCCATTTGCGCCCCCATCGCCCCTTACGAAACCACACGCGAAGAGATCCGTGCATCCATTGAAAAATATGGAGGGTTTGTTGAAGTATATGTTGCAACTCCTTTAGAGGAATGTGAAAAACGGGACAGGAAAGGCATGTACGCCAAAGCAAGAGCAGGCCTGATCAAGGGTTTTACCGGCGTTGATGATCCCTATGAGGAGCCACAACACCCGGAGGTCCGTATTGATACCACAGAGCTCGATCCGGATGAAGCGGCCCAGGAAGTGCTCTTGTTCCTTGGCCAGAAGAATTATATCTGAGGGTAGATGCAATTCCATATGAGACCACTACTGTCCAAAAGGAATCGTTCCTGGAGATCCCATTATTTGATTTCAATTGGTTACACCGTGGAAATCCTCTCTTGAAAAACAGGTTGTCAATCTGGAACTCACGGACAGGAGACCGGCATATTCCCTCCGCTACGTTCGCTTCGCCGTCCATGGCTCCGCTCACTGCGGATTTTGTCCTTTCCACTGTCCTGTTCCAGGGACAAAATGACGCCGCTCCGGGAACATCCCGTTCCCCTGTCCAACAATAAATACCGTTTTTGGATAAGAATGATATGAAGCGTCTGTACAACAACGAATATCACTATTTGGTTTACCGGGCTCTGGCCGTCTTGTGGATGGTAGTTATCTACTGGCTTTCTTCCAAACCAAGTCTCCCTGCCCCCGACCTGTTCTGGGGACAGGACAAAGTGGAACATGCGCTGGCTTTCGGTCTGCTGGGCTTCCTGGTTGCGTCGTCTTTCCGTGCAAGTCAACATGCGTCTTTTAAAAAACGGGTGAGCATCGTCACGGTGATTGTGGCGGGCTACGGTTTTTTTGACGAGGCGCACCAGTTCTTCGTGCCCGGCCGGGACGCCAGCTTCTGGGACCTTTTCGCTGATAGTACAGGCGGTTTCCTTACAGCATTTCTTTTCCTGCGGTATAAATCACGGAAATTTTCAGGGCAGGAAGCCAGCCCCCTTTCTTGACATTTTCAAAATACGAATTATTTATTTGATACACACTGAATCACGGACCGCGCGGCCGTATCTATGTGACTGGACTGAGAGCAAAAAGCCCGAGAGGCGCCAATCTGGTCATTTGGGCTGGAGTAAGCGATGCGGAAACCAGGAGTAAAGAGAAAATCTCAAAAGGAGGTGATCATATGGCCATTTTGAGATGGAGAGATCCATTCGAAACCACAGCATTTACAGAATTAAACAGGTTGCAGGAAGAAATGAACATGCTTTTCGACCGGTTTTTCGGGGAAAGGACGCCGGTAAGGAATGCAGGAGTGTTCCCGGCCGTGAACGTAAGCCAGGATGATGATAACGTGTATATAACGGCGGAACTCCCGGGCATAGCAGGAAAGGACCTGGACATTACGGTGGAAGAGGATACGGTCCTGGTCAGGGGAGAACGCAAGGCCGAGCCTGAGGGTGAGGACGTCAGTTATCATCGCCGTGAAAGGGGGGAAGGAAAATTCAGCCGGACGGTAACGCTTCCCACCAGAATCGTGGCTGACAAGGCGACTGCTGAAACCAAGGATGGCATCCTGCGGCTGACATTGCCGAAGGCCGAGGAGGTCAAGCCCAAGAAAATCGAGATCAAAGTGGGCTGAAAGGGGGTGACTTCCATGGAAAAAAATCTGGAATTGCGAGGAAAGAAAGAGATGGAATCAAAAGGTGAACTGACCCAGCGGCGTCCGGTGTTTATTCCCGCTGTTGATATTTTTGAAAATAAGGAAGCTTTAGTGCTTATTGCAGACATGCCGGGCGTAACAAATGATGGAGTCGAAATTCATCTTGAGGACAGCGAACTGACCATTCGTGGAAAAGTCGTGGAAGAGGAACAGACTGCCATGCCTGTCTATACGGAATACCGGTCAGGAGATTATTACCGGAGTTTTACGCTGAGCAATGTTATTGATCAGCAGAAGATTGAAGCGAGCATGAAGGACGGCGTGTTGAAAATCATATTACCAAAAGCGGAGACAGCGAAACCAAGACAAATTACTGTAAAAGCTGGTTGAGGAAAAAAGGAGAATAGGGACCCTTCGGCGGGGATAAAAAGCCGAAGGGCCCCTGCCGTTTTGGTTTATCAACCTCAGTGGTGCGAGGCTAATGCATCCATGAGAGAGAAAAGAATCACTGTGCCGGTTGTTCGGGATTTTTGGACGTATGATGAATGAGATACAGGATAACTCCCACGAGGAATACTGAAACACCTCCCAGGACCGGAAAAGTCGCTTCAATCCCAATATTCTTTTCCACAAATTCCACCATCTTTACCGAGAAGGATCCCACCCCGAAGGTCACCACGAATTTTGTCCCAAAGGCCGAGTGATGAAGGCGTTTCGGCGCAAAAAGGGCCACCAGGGTATTCTCTATGGGCTGCATGCCGATGAGGAAAAAGGTGTAAATAAAAACCAGAATGAGCAAAGGGACATCATGAAAGAGACCCATGAGGAATGCGGCGGGCACTGTGATGGCGTGAAAAACCAGGTAAGAGTAGCGGGGTTCAAAACGGTTCCCGATTCTGCCTCCCGCATATTGCCCCAGTATTCCGATGAAGAATATCAGGGAGGTGGTAAAAGTTGCCACCAGGTTGCCCGGGAGTTCTCTCCCAATCATCATGGAAAAAAAATGTGTCACTCCCTGGTTTTTCAGTTCAAAGTAGGCGGGCATGACCACGGTTGCTCCCCGATAGGCGATTCCCCCCAGCATCATTGCAACAAGCAATATGAGAAACGCGGAGAGGTTTCCGTTTTCTGATGTTTCCGTGGCTTCCTCGGTGGTTTCCGAAAGCAGCGTAATGGTCAGGAGGGCCGTCATGGCCGCACCTATCACATGCATTCCGCCAAGAAGAAGATACGCACCGGCAGGCCCCCATATCCAGTTGATGAGGCCGGTGAGGAGCGGTGCTGAAGCCAGCCCCACATTTCCGAACATGCCGTTGTACCCCATGGCAAGACTCACCTGCCGAATTTCCCGTGAGATCATTCCCAGTGCTATTGGATGATAAATACCTGAAAACAGGCCGAGTGCCGCCAGGGAAATCGTGAGCGCGGAGGGGGAGTTGACATACCTGGCCGCTGCCATTGCGCTTACGGCGGAACCAATGTAAAAAAGGAAAAGCAAGAACCGGGGTCCCAATCGATCTGCAAGCATTCCCCACGGGAGAGAAGTGATACCGAAAAGAAGATACATCCAGAAAGAAATTCCCAGGACGGTTGACATGTCCAGGTGCATTCGCGAAGCGAGGGGGAGGACAAGGGCGGGAAATACAAGCACATTGAAATGGCTCAGAAAGTGCCCGTAGCAGGTGACCGTGAGGATCCTTTGTTCGCGGTTGTCCATTGTGTGGAGTTCTCCTGAAAAAGATTGCCGATTGGGGTGAAGAAGGGTCACACCATACAGGAATAGTCAGCCTGGAGACAAGCCAAAAAAAGGAGATGCCTGTATTACCCTATCCTTTTTATGTGCAGAGAGGGTTTGGGAAAGGCTGTATATTGCAAGGGAAGAGGTTGAGGTTGCAAATTCGTGTGCTATCATTTACAGAAGTATTAGCCCGCAGATGGATATCTGAGATCAGATTAAACAGGAGAGGAATCATTCATGGTATCTGGAGGGAAGTGTTTCTCCCCATGTCTCTAAAAAACCGCCTTCACAACATTCGCAAAAGAATTCCGCTGGCCATGTTCAGGGAGCAGGAGCATGTGGCAAGGCGCCTGAAGAACCTCGAAAAAAAACTTTTCCGGGAGGGAGGTCCCGACGAGGGATTTGACAGGGAAATTGCATTGCTTGAGCAGGAGCTTGACCGGTCTTTGCGGGAACGGGCTCTGCGGGCGGCGCAAAGGCCCGCTCTTAGGTATCCAGAAACACTGCCGATTACGGCGAGGAAAGATGATATCATCGGTGCTCTTGCCGAGAACCAGGTGATCATTGTGTCCGGCGATACCGGATCAGGGAAAAGCACCCAACTCCCGAAAATGTGCCTGGAGGCCGGAAGAGGAATCGGTGGAAAAATCGGGTGTACTCAGCCCCGCAGGATAGCCGCCAGCACCATCGCGCACAGGATCGCCGAAGAGATGGGAGAATCCCTGGGCCGTTCAGTGGGATACAAGGTCCGTTTTCGGGACCGGACGTCGCGGACCGCCTATATAAAAATTCTGACCGACGGAATGCTCCTGGCGGAAACCCAGCGGGACCCGCATCTCACCCAGTATGATACCCTGATCATAGACGAAGCGCATGAGCGCACCATCAATATCGACTTTCTCCTGGGGATTCTTAAGACGCTGATCAGAAAACGGCATGAACTCAAGGTGATCATCAGTTCAGCCACGATGGACACGGAAAAATTTTCGCTGTTTTTTGATGATGCTCCGGTGATAGAGGTAAGCGGGAGGACCTATCCGGTGGAAGTTGAGTATCTTTCCGGAAACGGCGGAGACAGGAAAACCCATGAAATCGATTATATTGATGCAGCGGTAGCGGCCGTGGAAGAGATCATGGGGAGAAGGGACCGGGGTGATATCCTGGTTTTTATGCCCACGGAGCAGGATATCGTTGAAACGTGTGAGAGACTGGAGGGAAGACAGTATCCGGGTACGGCTGTTTTGCCGCTTTTTGCCAGGCTCCCCTGGTCCCGACAGAAACAGGTGTACAGCGTGCGGGAGCGCAAGGTCGTGGTGGCTACCAATGTGGCGGAGACCTCCCTTACCATTCCCGGAATCAGGTATGTGATTGATACGGGTCTTGCCCGTATCTCACGCTACATGCCCGGAACGCGAACCACTGCGCTGCCCATCAGCCTCATATCACAGGCAAGCGCTGATCAACGAAAAGGGCGCTGCGGCAGGGTGCAGAACGGAGTGTGCATCCGGCTCTATGATGAAGAGGATTTCCTTTCAAGGCCTGAGTTCACGCCTCCCGAGATTATACGTTCCAACCTGGCGGAAGTGATCCTGCGCATGATAGCGCTGAAGCTGGGTGATATCGCGCTATTTCCATTCCTGGATCGACCCGGACAGCGGAGCATTCATGACGGCTTTACCCTCCTGGAGGAGTTGGGGGCGGTTTCAGGCAGAGGCAAGGACCTGAGGCTCACAAAAAGGGGCCGCCTCATGGCAAAGATGCCCCTTGATCCGAGAATTTCCAGAATGATGATTGAGGCCCGTGCACGGAACTGTGTGGATGAGGTGGCGGTTATAGCTGCTGCACTCAGTATCCAGGATCCACGGGAACGGCCGGCGGAAAAAGCAGAGCTCGCTGCGCAGGCCCATGCCCCCTTCAGGGACGCGGGCTCAGACTTCATCACCCTCTTGAACATCTGGACCCAATACCAGCGGGCGCGGGAGGAGTTCAAGCCCCAAAGCAAGATGCGGGCATTCTGCAGGGAGTGCTTCCTTTCTTTTCCAAGGATGAGGGAATGGGTCCATGTGCACGACCAGATCCTTTCCATCCTTGAGGAACAGAAGCAAAGGGACGTGTCATCAGGAGAACAGCCCGAAAGGGAGGGGATTTATGAGCGGATCCACAAGTCGATCCTCGCGGGATTTCTTTCCAATATTGCAATGAAGAAAGATAAAAATATGTACCTGGCGGCCAGAGGCAGGGAAGTCATGGTATTTCCGGGCTCAACACTTTTTAACAAGGGTGTCCCGTGGATCGTTGCGGCGGAGATGATTAAGACGTCCCGCCTTTTCGCCAGGACCACGGCAAGGATCGACCCGGGATGGCTGGAAGAACTCGGAGGGGGATTGTGCAAGTCAACCTATTCCGGTCCCCACTGGGAAAAGAGCCGGGGAGAGGTACGCGCCCTGGAGCAGGTGAGCCTTTTTGGTCTCATCATCGTGTCCGGGAGATCAGTCTCTTTCGGGAGGATTGAGCCCGAAGAGGCCCACCGGATATTTATTCGATCGGCCCTGGTGGAAGGTGAGGTAAAGGAATCCTTTCCTTTTCTCCGGCATAACCAGGAGCTTTTGGAGCGGGTGGCTAAAGTAGAGGAAAAGGTTCGGAGGAGAGGGTTTCTCGTGAGCGAGGATACGATGGCGGATTTCTATTCTCAACGGCTCCCCGGGATTTGCGATATCCGGGGCCTGAAAAGGTTGATCCGGAAAGCGGGAGGGGATGATTTTCTCAGGATGAGTGAAGAGGACTTGCTCCGAGAAAAGCCGGATGAGGACGAACTTTCCCTTTTCCCGGACCAGATTGCTTTGGGAAACCGGGTGTTTCCATGCTCTTACAAATTTGCCCCGGGCAAGGAAGAGGATGGAGTAACTGTTTCGGTTCCCTCAGGGTTGTTGTCTGCTGTTTCACCCGAGCTCCTTGAGTGGGGCATGCCGGGGTTTTTCAGAGAAAAAATCACTGCGCTGGTGAGGGGGCTGCCCAAGCGATACCGGAAGCTACTGGTCCCGGTTTCAGCCACCGTAGATATCATTGAAAAGGAGATGAAGCAGGGGAAAGGGCCTCTGGTGACGGCCCTGGCAGGTTTTGTATTTGACCGTTTCGGGGTGGATATTCCCGCATCAGTGTGGGCCTCCGTTGAGATCCCGGAGCACCTGAAAATGCGTGTTTCAGTGGTTGATAACCAGGGCCGTGAGATTGATTCGGGCAGGAATGTGCGCCTCCTTTCCCCTCATATTCCCGATCAGGAGCCGGATGATACGAATCATGCATGGAAAGAGGCGAGCAGGCAATGGTCAAGGGAGGGGCTCACGGGGTGGGATTTCGGGGAGCTGCCCGAAAGCGTTCCTGTGGGCCCTGAAATGGTTGCCTACATAGGACTTGAGCCCCAAGAAAAGGCCGCTCGTATCAAACTCTTTCAATCCCGGGAAAAGGCGCTGGCAGCACATGTGCAGGGCGTTCGTCAGCTCTACATGCTCCATTTCAAGAAGGATCTCAGGTTCGTCAAACAGGATCTATCCCTGAAAGGAGAGCAGTGCCACGGCTGCGTGTATTTTGGCGGTAAAAAGGCGGTTGAAGGCGCCCTCTACAAGTGCGTTCTCAGGACGCTCTTTGAACACGATATCCGCACACGAGAAGCATTTTTGAGTCATGCCGAGGTGGTCCGGTCCGGGATAACAGAGAAGGTTCGTGAGGTGAAGGGCCTGGCCCTGAAAGTGCTGGAGGCTTATCACCAGGTGCACGCGGCACTCCATCGGATCAAGAATGCAAATCCGGGAAACGCTCCCGTAGTTGAAATATGCACCGTGATCGAAAAGGAATTGAGGTCTCTGGTGCCCGAAACCTTTTTCGAGATATATTCGCTGGAACGTCTCTCGCATCTCCCGCGCTATCTGAGGGCCATGGAGATGCGTATGGAACGGGGAGCCTACGACCCCCTGAAACACCGGAGAAAGACGGCCGAAGTCGAAGTGTTTGAAAAAGAACTTGAGGCGTTGGTGAAGAGCCCTCTCATGGTACATTCTTCTCCGGAGAAAAAAGAGGGCGTGGAGGAACTCCGCTGGATGATCGAAGAATTCAAGGTGTCCCTCTTTGCACAGGAGCTCAAGACCGCCTACCCTGTTTCACCCAAGCGCCTTCAGAAGAAGATCGATGAAATAAAGCGAATAGTGTGAGAGGAGTTTCTTATGCAGGAACGACTGCTCAGCGCATACCTGGAACATCCGCACCCCATGGTGTGGAAGGGAATGTTCTCGCGGAAGCCCGGCGAATCATCCCGGGACGCCCTTGCGCGCTGTTACCCGCTTCTGTTCGTGTCACGCACCCGGTTATACCGGACATGTGCTCATGTCACCATAGGGTATAAGGATTTGCGGCGCAAGGGCTTCAGTGTCAAGGATTTTCTCGGCTTGATTGACGCCTTTCTCAGAAATTCACCCGGTCGAGCCCCTTGAGGCCGAGTATCTTCCTTCCTTCTTCGGGCGTAGCAGGTTCCAGTTCCAGTTCCCTCGCAATGCGAATGATCTTTTCCACCTGCTCGGCGTTGCTTTTGGCCAGCACGCCTTTTGAGAGATACAGGTTGTCTTCCAGTCCCACGCGTGCGCTGCCGCCCAGGAGAAAGGACTGGGTGCCCATGGGAAATTGGTATCTGCCGGCAGCGCAGACCGAGAATTCAAAGTCTCCGATGGCCTTCCTCGCTGTGTCCACCAGAAATACCAGGTTCTGTGGAGTGGCAGGCATGCCTCCCAGGATGCCCAGGACGAATTGGAGATATACCGGTTTTTTGACCCATCCTGCCTGGATGGCAAAGGCTACATTGTTGATCATGCCCACGTCATAAATTTCAAGCTCCGGCTTTGTGTTCGAGGCATTAAAAATCTCCAGGAATTGCCGCATGGTCTTGAAAGTGTTTGGAAAGATGAAATCTTCCGTCAATTCGAGGTAGTGCTTTTCCCAGTCGTACTTCCAGCCTTTGAACTTGTCTTTAACATGGAAGAGGGCAAAATTGAGGGAGCCTGCATTCAGCGACGCAAGTTCAGGCCGGAGAGTGGAAACGACCTGTACCCTTTTTTCAACAGGTTCTCCGAGCCTGCCTCCGGTCGTGGTGCAGAGGATGATATCGCAGTGCTTCTTGACCTCGGTTGCTATCTCCATGAAGATATCCTGATCCGCGTTGGGCATGCCTGTCTCCGGGTCCCGCACGTGGAGATGGGCCACGGTTCCCCCGGCATCATGGACAGCCAGGATTTCGTCTATAAGCTGTTGCGGTGTTACAGGGAGATAGGGCGACATAGTTGGTGTGTGAATAGCCCCTGTGACGGCCGCGGTAACAATCACTTTGTTTTTCAATTCAGTTCTCATCGGTATTTTGACCTCCATCATATGTTGAAGTTTTCGTTGCAAAGCAATCAAATCAGAGTCGGGCTGCAATGCCTGAGCTGCCTTTTTTTCATACCAGAATCAGGCTGATCTGGGGAAAGATAACAATCAGTGCCAGCACGAGTATCATGATGACGACGAACGGAAATGCACCTGCAAAGACATCGTTTAATGTAATGCTCTGATCATCAAGAGTGGATTTCACCACATAGGCCGCGATACCAAGCGGCGGGGTGATGAGACCCACTTCAATGGCGATTACCGTTACCAATCCGAACCAGACAAAGTTTACCCCGAAAGGCTGAATGATCGGGTAAATAAGGGGAACAACGATCATAAGAATTGATGTGGAATCGAGAATTGTTCCCATAAGCAATACGACTACCAGATAGATGATGAGGACAGGGTAGAGCCCCAATCCGGACTGCCCTATCCAGGTCCCGATAAAACCGGTAATACCCGACAGGGCGAGCATACGGCCGTATATATTTGCCGATATAATGAGAAACAGGATTGAGACCGTTACATGCCCGGTTTCAGTAAGGACCTGCCACAATTTGGCCATAGTCATATTTCGCTTGCCGATAGCCAATACGAGCGCTCCTAAGGCCCCCACCGCCCCGGACTCGGTGGGGGTGAACCAGCCCGCATAAATGCCGCCAAGGACCAGGAATATGAGGAGTGCTATAGGAACGAGCTTGGCCACAGCACCGGCAAGACTGATTTTATTGTCTGCATCGTTTGCTTTTTTTGTACCCTGTGCATGCACGTATCCGGGAAAGCGGCAGGACATAACAAAGATGGCAGAGGAAAATCCCGCTGAAAGCACAATCCCGGGCAGGATACCCGCCTTAAACAGGTCTCCTATAGATGTTTCAGTAAGCACCCCGAACAGGATGAGGAGCAGGCTTGGGGGAATGAGCATGCCGAGAACAGAGGAACCCGTTACGACCCCGACGGCAAACCTGGGCCTGTATCCCAGTCGCATCATTTCAGGGACAGCCACTTTTGTAAAAACAGCTGCTGAAGCAATGGAAATACCGGTCACCGCCGCGAATACCGCATTTGCGGCCACCGTGGCGATGCCAAGGCCGCCCTCGAGCTTTCCAAAAAGCCGGTTTGCCACATCGAAAGTGTCTTTGCCGATGCCTGATACAGAAATGAACATTCCCATGAGAACAAACAAGGGAACAACGCCGAATATATACCCGGAGATGCTGTCTGCTGCTGCCAGTGCCAGCATTTTACTGGCAACGGCCAGGTTACTCCTGATAAGCCATACGCCCAGGAACGAGAGCAGGGAAAGTGCAATAGCAACATGCATGCCGGCATAGATTAGAAACAAGATGCCGACTATGGAAAGCATGCCTATCTCAATACCGCTCATGAGGCCTCACCATCCATGCCTGTCCCAATCATTTTAGGGAGCCTCATGGATTGAAAATCGTTCCAGGCAAGCAGGAAAAACTGAATCGCAGTGGCCGCACAACCAATGAGAATGATGAGCTTCACGGGCCAGGTCGGGGCCATGAAGTCACCCTCCGCTCCCACGTAGAGACCCATGCTCCATGCCTTTGAAAACAAGGGCAGGCTTGCTTTGAAGAGGATTACCATGATACCCGCTCCAACAAGGTGATAGATTGCTTGCAGAAAATGGCATACCCGGGGATGCCTTCTGTTCAGCCATTTCAAGAAAATATCGGAGCGGGTCAATCTTCCTACTTTCAGGGTGTGGGCAAGTTGAAGAAATACGCAGGCCACGATGGAAAGGGCCACGATCTCCGGGACCCCCCTGATGGGATGGTTGAAGATGGCCCTACCGCCGATGTCCAGGTTGATGATGACCAGCAATACGAACACCCAGCCAGTGCCGATGGAATTCATCACCGAGGTTATCGTGGTGTATTTGAGTTTCAGGTGTCGCGATTGTTTTTGCATCTGTTTTACCCGGAGACATCCCTGTTGCCGCGGTCAGGTTATCTGTCCCAATCCCGCACAAGAACCACCCCGCGCTTTCGCAATCCGTTCAGGTAGCCTTCAAGCACCTTTTTCCCGGGCAAGCCTTTCTTTTCCATAGCCCTGGCCCAGTTCATGGGCACATTGGGCAGCTTGTCGGCCCAGCGTTTTCGCTCGGCATCTGAGAGGAATATTACTTTCGCTCCGGCCCTTTTCATCTTTTGCAATGCACCTTCTGCCTTGTCTGCCTGGGCTTGTGCCAGTTTTCTGGACCATTCGGCCCCCGCATCCTTGAATATTTTCTGCAGGTAAGGTGGAAAGGAATCAAACACATCCTTGTTTACACTGAGCCCCCCTGCAAACTGGGCTCCGAAGTTCACCATGCAGATATACGGGGCCACTTCGTATACCTTGATGGCTGCGCCGGCGGTCATGAAGGTGAGGGTCCCTTCAAAGACCCCTGTTTTGATCCCGTTGTAATAAGTATTCAGGTTTGCAGCCACCGCTACTCCGCCCGTCCCTTTTATCCAGTTGGCTGAAGGCCCCGGAGCGGCTATCTTGTGGCCGTTTATATCATCAACTGTTTTCACGGGAAAATTGGTCAGGAGGCCATAGGTGTCCAGCCCAACTCCTCCCAGGTACACCTGGTTATACTTTGTCCATTCTCTCGCGACCGCAGGGATTTTTGCCTGGAGCTCTTTTATGGTGTCTACTACCTTGAAAATATCCTTGGTGCCGAATGGAGTCATGTAGGTGACATTGTGAAGCGGCATCTTGGGGGCCTCGAAAATGGTTCCCACAAACCCTACGTCAACAATCCCCTCCTCAACGGCTTCGAGGACCCCACCCAGCTTGGCCACGGTACCGCCGTATGCCTGGTTCCAGACTATCTTGTCTTTGCCGCCGGCTGCAATCAATTGTCTGTTGACTTCGGGAATGAAGTAGTCCCTGGTGAGCGTTACCCATAGAAAAATGGGGGGGTGACCGGCGGCGGCGGTCAAGTGATAGGTCTTTGCCCGGGCGCGGGAGGTTGGCAGGGCCAGGAAAAGACTTGCCGCAATCGAAAGTACCAGAATAATTTTCCATGCCTTCATGTTCATCCTCCATTCTTGATTAAATTCTCGATTAAAGGGTTGACAAGCAGTGGTCGACAGCCTTCCCTGAAATCGCAGGTGCCTCGGCGGGAGCTTCAACCTGCAGGAGAAATACCAGGGAATTACATTGCTTTTTCCTCTATGATGGCGACAGGTCTTACCCAGCCGGCGCTCGCCCCTTTTATCTTGGTGGGGAAGCAGCACACGGTAAAGCCGTGCGGCCTTCCAATCGCGGAGAGGTTGGCCATTTTTTCCATGTGGCAGTACCCGATTTCTATCCCGGCGAAGTGGGCTTCCCAGATGACCTTTGGATCCCCGGTTTTCTTGAATTCCTCAGCCAGGAAGGGCAGGGGCCGATCCCAGCTCCAGGCGTCTATGCCCACCACTCTGACTCCCTTTTCAGTCAGATAGAGAGTGCTTTCGCGATCCATGCCCGCACCCCTGACCAGGTATTCCTCGGTGCCCCATGCCTCATCCGCTCCGGTCTGGATGAGCACGATGTCGAGCGGTTTGATCTTGTAACGAATTCGTTCAAGTTCCTTTTCCACGTCATCTGCGGTGATTCTTTCCCCGTCCTTCTTGTGACGAAAGTCAAGGAGCACACCGTCATTGAAACACCACTCCAGGGGAATCTGGTCGATGGTAAGGGAGGGTTTTCCGTTATCCATGGTTGGGTGGTAGTGGTACGGCGCATCCAGATGCGTACCGCTGTGGGTTGTCAAGGTCAGGAATTCAAGGGCCC
Organism: Deltaproteobacteria bacterium; assembly: GCA_003646815.1. GTDB lineage: Bacteria > Desulfobacterota > DSM-4660 > Desulfatiglandales > Desulfatiglandaceae > B46-G9. The sequence continues at coordinate 30,847 of QMLQ01000005.1, forward strand.
AGCCCAGCCCTCCGGGCAACTGCTCTTTCGTGACGCCGGGAAAGAAGTCCTTCATCTGCTCGGCCCCCTGGGTATGATTTACATAGTCGATCTTTGGGATCATGATAGGAGGATCACTGGGAAGATCAGGCTCAATGCTGATACTGAGATCTACGAACCTATTTTTTGCCATGCCGAGTCTCCTTTCTGTGCATGAAAGGTATTCTGAGAAAGATACCGGACAATACTATTTGCGCGAGATCATGTGCACGTTTCTTCATACCGATAATCCTCATTTGCTTCAAGAGATTTCTGCAGATGTTCCGTTTATTGTGTCGGCAAGCTCCACGCGGCGCCCCGTTCCATAACTTATCATCACCTGATCATCCGGTTTCAGAGGGTTGTTTTGGATGGGCGCTGTTCAGGGCAAGAACGCTTGCGATGATCAATCCTCCGCCTACCCAGAAGTGCCAGGTGACTGGGTCGCCCAGGAAAAAGATTCCCACGACCGAGGTAAAAAGGGTTTCACTGCTCAGAAAGAGACCTCCTTCCCAGCTTTTGCAGTACTTGAATCCCTGATTCATGAGAAGTTGTGCAGCAAGAAAGATGAGGACCAGCAAGGCAACCAGAAAAATATCTCGTGGAGAAGCCGGGAGTCGTGGCTCGGCCATGAATGGGGGAAAAGCGATGACCGTCCCAACGAGGCAGAAGTAAAGATAGATAGTCACCGGTCCGTTGGTTTCCCGCAGTTTCTTGATGAGGCACACAGCCATCCCAGCGAACATGCCGGCAAGCAGGCCGATGAATTGCCCAAGGGGATTTCCTGCCGGGCTGAAGTCGAGCAGGATTCCCACCCCCACCAGTGTGCCGATGATACAGGCAATCTGCAGGGTTGAAATTTGTTCACCGAAAATGATGGCCGAGAAAAGGGCGGCAAAGGCCGGGAAGGAATAGAGCAGCACGATAGCGGAAGACAAAGGCAAGAGTTGAATTGCTCCCACCAACGCAAGAAAAGCAAGGGCGCCGGTGATACCTCTGACCACAAGAAGCCGCATGTTGTTTCCCTTAAACGGGTTCCCGAACCATCCCAAGAGGATGACGATCAGTATGATACCACCGCCAAAACGGAAAAATGCGATATCCCAGACCCTGAATGTGGGCCCGATGATTTTGATGATGATATCCGTTGAAGCAAAGAGCAGGGCAGAGCCCAACATGAGCAAGGAGCCTTTGAGAGCAGAGGGGGAAAAACGTGTTTCGTATGGTGCTGAGATACGGGAGTTTGAAGGCATAATTTTTGCAATTACAATTGTTATCAGTCTCGCAACGATCCGGGCGAATGCATGGCGTTAACCGTGAAAAAGAAGATCCATAATCGGCTATGCGCGAAAAGAAGTCAAGGGCTTTGGCGGGGGCGGTGTTGAGGGGATTCGGCACAAGAACGGGGCAGAATTGGCTTGACTTGCCGTGGTGATTATTTCAGAATCCCGGTGGCATGACAGGAGCAAAATTGCCACAGATAATGTCTTTTTTGAACAGGTGGCAACAAGGTGGTTGAAACAGGGGGGAAGATACGCGTGTTTAATCCGGAAAAACTGCTGGGTGGTATGTTGATGGGAGGAACTCGTCGCCGGGGCGGCTTAGGCGGTATGCTTTCGGGGGGCAGTGTGGCCCTCGGCCTTGTGGGAGTGGCCATGGCGGCTGTTGAACATTACACGGATAAATCTCATGCCTCAACAGGAGGCGCTGTACCACCCGTGCCGCCACCCGGCCGACTTTCTGGAACTTTACCTCCACCACCTGTGCCGGGCGTTTCTCAGCCTCCCCCTCCTCTTCCGGAGAGAGAAGCACCGGCCGTTCCGCCAACAACGGGAAAATCGTCGACACACAAAGACGCAGTCTTGTTGATACGGGCAATGATTGCCGCGGCAAATGCAGACGGGGTCATTGATCAGGAGGAGCGGCACAAGATACTCAGTAAGCTGCAATCCGTTGATCTCAGCAGGGAGGAACACGCGTTTATTGCCAATGAGCTCCTGGCACCCAGGAACCTTGAAGAAATAATAAAGGAAGTGCAGTCTCAGGAGATGGCAAGAGAGGTATATGCTGTTTCCTTGATGGCCATTGAGGTTGATACGGAGGCCGAAAAAACATATATGAATACCCTGGCAAAGGGACTCGGCCTTTCTGACGCGGCTCTTGATGAAATTCATACAGAACTCGGGATTGGAAGGAGATAAGAGAATGACGCAATGGTATCTCAGCTATGACGGAAAACAGATCGGACCCATGGACCATAACCAGGCGATGGCGGAGGCCAAGAAAAACCAGAACGGTTTTGCCTGGCGAGAAGGTTTTGCCGACTGGCTTCCCATTGCCCAGGTTGCGGAACTGAATCCATCTGCTGCGTCGGCGCCGGGACCTCCGCCTCAGGCAGGAAAAAGAGCGGACGAAATAGAATACAAGGTGCTGGGGACTGAAATGCAGTTTGTAGAGGTTGAACTGGATCCGGGTGAGAGTGCTGTTGCTGAAGCCGGTGCCATGATGTACAAAGATGCCAGTATAAACATGGAGACCATTTTCGGGGATGGGTCCGCGAGCAGCGGTGATGGTGGATTCATGGGAAAATTGCTGGGCGCGGGAAAGAGACTCCTTACCGGTGAGAGCCTTTTTATGACCGTGTTTACGCATACGGGCCAGGGAAAGGCTCACGTGGCATTCGGCGCGCCCTATCCGGGAAATATTCTTCCGGTGCCCCTTGAAAGCGTGGGTGGCTGTCTTGTTTGCCAGAAAGACAGCTTTTTGTGTGCTGCAAAGGGGGTATCCATCGGTATTTATTTGCAGCGAAAGATCCTGACCGGCCTTTTCGGGGGAGAAGGATTTATTATGCAGAAACTGGAGGGCGACGGGCTCGTGTTTATTCACGCCGGGGGTACGGTGGTGGAGCGACAGCTTGAACCGGGGGAAGTCCTGCACGTGGATACCGGCTGTGTGGTGGCGTTCGAACCGAGCGTCAATTTTGACATTCAGCAGGCAGGAGGCATCAAGACGGCCCTGTTCGGGGGAGAGGGGCTTTTTTTCGCCACTATGCAGGGGCCCGGAAAGATCTGGCTCCAGTCACTGCCCTTTTCGAGACTGGCGGGGAGAATGCTCCAGGCGGCACCGGAGAGAGGGGGCGGAAAAGGTGAAGGATCAATCCTCGGATCCCTGGGAGATTTTCTTGACGGGGATTAAGATTCAGGCTTCTTGATGCCGGTTTCGACCTGCCGAGAGAACAGGATGAACTTGGTGATTTCATGGAAAAAATAAAGCATTTGAAGCCCCTGGGAATGGGACTGGCCTTTTTGCTCCTTTTTTCCGGTACGGCCATGGGTGCTAGCCTGGTTTGGGATCCGGTTTCGGGGGCCCAGGGCTACCGCGTTTATTGGGGCACTTCGCTCGGGAACTATCCCAACGACAGGGATGCGGGAAGCTCAACCCGCTATGACCTGGATAGCCTCCCGCTGGCAGACGATACGACTTACTACCTCACCGTTACCGCATACAATGCAGCCGGGGAGAGCGGTTACGCTACTCCTTTGAGCTATTCCCCCGGGGACAATACCCCTCCATTGCCTCCTCAGGCCGTCTGGGTTCAGTAAATCAGTTGTTGCGCGATGACCTCCTGCACATCGGTATATGCCGGAAAAGAAGTTAATTTAATTTATATCAAATTATATAAAATGAACGCAATAGCTTGACACATTTGTATATTTCTGTATATCGTGTTGATAAAATTATATAACTATTCATGATTGACAAACTCGTAAAAAGTCGAAAACCTGCCTTTTTTGTCATTCCGGCGAAAGCTGGAATCCAGCAATTTCAATAAGTTCTGGATGCCGGATCGAGTCCGGCATGACGGTTTTGGGACTTTTTAGCAGCCCATCATGATTAGTGTCTTTCACATATTTTGGAGGCGTTTCCCAGCCCATGCCGAGCTTTCGTTGTAAATTGGCCACAACAGACGGCCGTGTCATCGAAAAGACCCTCATTGGCGACAACAGGTCGGCGCTAAAGGAGCACCTGGAACAGGAAGGGCACTTTGTCCTGGAGGTGCGACGGGTAGAGCAGGGATTTCGTGTTTTCCCCTGGAGAGGCAGTCGGAAGCGTTTCAAATCCAAGGATTTTATTACCTTCAACCAGGAATTGGGTGTTCTTATCCGGGCCGGACTGCCGGTTCTTTCAGCACTGGATGCGATAATCGAAAAAATTGGAGAAGGTGAACTTACTGATATTTTGAGAGAAATAAGAGATGATATTGCATCAGGATCGTCTCTTTCCG
>QMLQ01000006.1 GCA_003646815.1 Deltaproteobacteria bacterium
CTCTCGTTGGAACATGATGGAAAAAAGGACGCCTCTGAACTGCCTGAGAAGTGAGGATGGGACTCGGGCAGGGGAAGCTGGGTAACCAGGCCGAGGCCCGCCAGGAATGATCCGCTCACAAAAAAGGCCCTAAACCCAAAATAGTCGATAATCATTTCTGCGATGACAGGTCCAACAGCGAGTCCTGCCAACCCCGTCACTCCGAACATACCGATGCCCTCGTTCATGCGGCCGCCTGGAACTATGTCCGCCACGTAGGTGAATACGGAGGTAAAGCAAATGGCCAGACCCACTCCATGGAAAAGCCTTGCAATGATGAGTGCAAAATAAAATTCATGGATTTGCCCCTGGAACAGGAGATAAAAAAGGGGAAGCACGGTCATGATGGTGCATCCCAAGGTATAACTCCTCTTTCTGCCGATGCGGTCTACCATCTCTGAAATCCAGGGCCGGCAGAGCACCGCTGAAAGTGCAAAGACCCCCATCATGATCCCGATGTCCGCCTTTGAGCCTCCTCTGTTCGTGACAAAAAGAGGAAAGAGATAAAAACTCCCGAAACTCGAAACCGTAAAAAGATTCGCAAGGCCTATCAGGATAAAAGGTCTTGTATAAACCCGCTCATGCGCTTTCATTTCAATGATATCTGATCCCGAGCCAGAGCACAAAAGTGGCGGCTGAAAGGAGTGTATTCATGGACACTGCCGCGGATGCCAAATCAGTGGATCCCTCCATTTCTCCCGCCATCACATACGTGATGGTGGCGGTGGGTGACGCCAGAAGGATAAGACCGGGGAGAAACTGTGCAGGGGAAAGTCCGAGCCAGTGATAGGATGCGATTCCCAGTCCAGGGAGTACCAGGAGTTTCAGAAAGCCTGCCCCCAGCGCAGGCAAAAAACGGGATTTAATCAATCCGAACGACAGGGAGGCGCCGATCACAAGGAGGGCCAGGGGCAAGGCCATACCGCCGATGATGGCAAGCATGCGGTCGATGGGTTCCGGAATGGATAGCCGGAAAAAGGAGAACCCAATGCCTACCATGGCGGACGTAATGACGGGATTGAAGGTAATCTTTTTTGCAAAGAACAGCAGGCGGTGGGATGACTTTTCCGCGGGAGAAAAGACCTGGAGGCCAAGGACGGCCAGAAAATTCTGGAGCAGCATGAGAAATGCTGCGAGAATGCTGGCCCGGGTGAATCCTTCCCTGCCGAGAAAATAATAGGCAACCGCCAAACCGATATAGCCGAGATTTCCATGAAAGGAGCTTTGGAGGAAAGTTCCGAACTCCTTTTTCCGGATGGAGAAGACAAATCCAATGCCGAGGGCGAGGAAAAACACGGCAACAACCGGGATCAGGGTGCCACCCAGGAGCACGGGCTGAAAATGTGCCTGAAACGAGGCCTTGGCCACCTCCCTGAAAATCATGGCCGGGATGGCCAGGTAATAGACCATCCGGTTCAGGGGCCCGATCAGATGGACAGGGATAAAACCCCACGCTCTCAGGAACCATCCCAGGAGGATGATGACAAAAACAGGCCCGATGGTGTAAAGGACGTGAAGCATAAGGTTCCCCGGCAGGAAACGCCGTTATAACCCCATGTCCTCGTTGATGAGAATTACCTTCACGCGCTCTTTTGGATAGGATTTTTCCATGATGGTCCACGTGTTGCAGATGCGTTGGGGAGCATTACATTCTTCACAGTACCCGGTTTTCACGCAGGGCGTTTTCATGTCGAGACGCATGGCGTTAGCCGGTGCAACGAAGTTTTTAATGCGGAACATGGCCTCTTCAAGGTCTGGCACGATCTTATTGCGACCCACCAGCACCGCCACCTTTTTCGGCCCGAAGGTGAGGCCGCCGATGCGATTCCCGATCATGTCCAGATTCACCAGGGTACCGGTCTCCGTAACCGCATTTGTCCCGCAGATGAAAAGGTCCACCAGGAGCGCCTGCCTCCTGCGTTCCAGGACCTCTTCCCGTGGAATATCTCTATCGTAGGTATCAAGGATCTCCAGGTCATCCATGGTCTTGAGCGCATCATAAACCCCGCTTCTGATTACCGTCACAGAACCGCCGAACGAGACACTTTTTGCCCCGGTTTCAGGGAGCACTTCATTGAGGAGAATTTCCCTGGCATGATCGCCACTTGTGGCGATGGACACCTTAAAATCGTTCGCTTCCAGCGCGGCCTTCACATCATTTAGTCTGATATTCCAATAGTGCTCAACAGGTTTTTCCATTTTTTTTACCTCCTTTCGTTTCAGGTCGAGATAGTACCCCAAATGGAAAGGTGGTGGCAAGCTATTAAAAACAGCGTGTCACCAGATTGAGAAGCAATTTCCACATTGACTCTCCACGGGGCCGGGATCAGCAGCGAGCCATGGAGGCGGCCATCGGCAAAATCAACTTCGGTCCGGGCCTGACCTCACCCTGGCACATGACCTGGGCTTCCTTGACTGCGCGGAGTTGGGATCGCTGGCCCTGCTGGTCATGACCGATGAGATCGTTGCCATAGTGCGACGAATCATGCGGGGCGTAACGGTAGATGCAGAAACCATTATGCTGGATCTGATCGAAAAGGTTGGCCCGGCCGGGAATTTCATGACAGAGGCCCGTTCGGCCAAGCTCTGCCGCCAGGAAATCTGGCTTCCCGGGCTGATGGACCGCAATCCCCATACCATCTGGGAGCAAAAGGGCGGCAAAAGCATGGAAGAACGGGTTACCCGGCGGTTGCAGCACATCCTGGAAACACACCGGCCGGAGCCGCTCTCTTCGATCGTCCGTGAACAGATCGATGGTATCCTGGCTGAAATCGCTGCCCAATAAATTCCATGCAGCACCTTCGAATTTACCCCCTGCCCGGCCATACCTTTTCCTTGAAAAACAATGACCCTTGTGCTAATTCTCTAAAAGTGGTATTTCGAATTGGTGGATCAAATATGCCGGGCGGCGCGGAAGGCCACTCATTCGGTCGGGTGTGCCGGTTGCGGCAGAACAGTCAAACCTGAAACCAAGAAAGGAGGAACAGGGTATGAAGCTTTTCAAGGTATGTGCATTGATGGTGGCCGTAGTATTCCTGGCAATGACAGGAATGGCCATGGCAGGAGAGACCCTTGACACCGTAAAGGCAAGGGGTATGCTCATTGCGGGCGTCAACGGCGGAGTTTTCGGCTTCAGCATGCCTGACAAGAAGGGCGAATGGAAAGGCCTTGATGTGGACACGGCCAAGGCCATTGCCGCTGCCGTGTTCGGCGATGCAAGCAAGGTCAAATACGTGGCACTGACCGCGGTTCAGCGCCTTCCGGCCCTCCAGTCAAAGGAGATCGATGTCCTGTGCCGCAACACTACGCAGACATTGACACGTGAGACAGTCAACGGTCTCAACTTCTGTCACGTCAATTTCTATGACGGCCAGGGATTCCTGGTGCCCAAAAAACTGGGCATCAAGAGTGCCAAGGAACTGGAGGGAGCCACAGTCTGCGTCCTGCCCGGGACGACCACCGAGATGAACGCAGCCGATTTCTTCCGGTCCCACGGGATGAAATGGAAACCGGTTGTTATTGAAAACACCACTGAACTCAACAAGGCCTTTTTCGCAGGCCGGTGCGACGTCCTGACTTCCGATTCTTCACAGTTGGCAGCCCAGCGCTCTGTGGCCCCCAACCCAGACGATTATGTGCTGCTCCCCGAAATCATCTCAAAAGAACCCCTTGCCCCGGTGGTCCGCCACGGCGATGATCAGTGGTACGACATTGTCAACTGGACCGTTATGGCCCTGGTCCAGGCCGAAGAGTTCGGCATTACCTCCAAGAATGTGGACCAGATGATGAAGAGCAAAAACCCCGGCATCCAGCGTTTTCTGGGCGTTACTCCAGGCATGGGAAAGGCCCTGGGTCTTGACAACAAATGGGTGTACAATATTATCAAGCAGGTTGGCAACTACGGCGAGATTTTTGAACGAAACGTAGGAGTCAACACGCCTCTCGGTCTGAAGCGGGGCCTCAATGACCTCTGGACAAGGGGCGGTTTGATGTATGCCTCACCATTCAGATAATGACTGCGCTCAATGCCCCTCCCCGGAGGGGCATTTTTGTCTGAAGGGAACCCATTAGCCGATGAGAGAAAAACAACCAGAGAAGGTCCCGTTCTGGCTTGATCCCAAGAAGCGTGCCATCCTTTTTCAGATAGCCGTGCTCGGGATAGTTGGACTGATCGGATACTATCTGGTCTCCAACACAATTTTCAATCTCAAAAGGCAGTCTATCGCCACGGGATTCAGTTTTCTCCACAAGGAATCTTCCTTCGAGATCGGGGAATCTCTCATATCCTATTCGGCCGCCAGTTCTTACGGGAAGGCCCTCATCGTCGGTGCCCTGAATACCCTTGAGGTTTCTTTCATCGGCATTGTGTTGACGCTTATCCTCGGCACCTTCGTCGGAATTGCCCGCCTCTCCACGAACTGGCTTGTTTCCAAACTGGCCGGGATCTTTATCGAATTTATGCAGGATATTCCGGTCCTCCTGCAGCTCTTTTTCTGGTATGCCATTTTTTATGACAGCCTGCCCTCACCGCGGCAGGCACTTGCTCCCATATCTGGCCTTATTCTCAGCAACAGGGGAATTGCGTTCGCGGTGCCGGCCCCAAGCCCAGCGCACAAATACATGGTCTTCTTTTTCCTGGCTGCCTGTATCGTCACCTATTTTATCAGGAGATGGGCAAAGCGAAGACAGGAAAAGACGGGCCAGTATTTCCCCACTTTCCGCGTTGGCCTGGCCCTGATTGTCGGCCTTCCCCTGGTCGTCTGGCTGCTCTTCGGCGCACCCACCAAAATGAATATTCCCAAACTCGTGGGCTTTAATTTCAAGGGAGGGCTCACGCTGAGTCCTGAGTTCGTTGCCCTTTTGCTGGGACTGGTCCTCTACACCTCTGCCTTTGTTGCCGAGGTAGTACGGGCCGGTATCCAGTCGGTAAGCAAGGGGCAGCGGGAAGCGGCAATGGCTATCGGTTTGCGACCTTCCCAGGTACTGAACCTAGTGATTCTGCCACAGGCACTCCGGGTGATTATCCCGCCCCTTACCAGCCAGATGCTCAACCTGACGAAGAACAGCTCCCTGGCGGTGGCCATCGGGTTTCCCGACTTTGTTTCCGTAGCCAATACCACCATCAACCAGACCGGTCAATCTATCGAAGGGGTGGCACTGATTATGGCCTTGTATCTCATCTTCAGCCTTTCCACCTCCGCATTTATGAACTGGTACAATAAAAAAGCTGCATTGGTGGAGAGATAGGCATGTCGCTGAATGATCCAGGAGATACCAGGACGCAGGGAGTGAAACCCCCGGTAACCCATGTGGGTATCCTTGGGTGGATGAAAGCAAACCTGTTTAACGGGGCACTGAACTCCGTCCTCACCATAGCAACTTTGTATTTATTGTGGAAAGTCGTACCGCCGCTCATCAGATGGGCCTTTATTGACAGTGTGTGGCACACGACCGGAAAGGCATGCAGGCACGCAGCCGGCGCCTGCTGGTCGGTTGTTTGGGAAAATATTCGGTTCATCCTTTTCGGGTTTTACCCGTACGATTCCCAGTGGCGGCCCCTGGTGGCCATGCTGCTCCTCTTCGGGCTCCTCTTTTACAGCCAGAACAGGAAGCACTGGAAAAAACATCTGATCTATGTGTGGATTGGTGGGCTTTTTGTTATGGGACTGCTCATGAAAGGTGGCCTTTTCGGCCTCTCATCGGTGGAAAGCACCAAGTGGAGTGGTCTTCCCCTTACTCTTCTCCTTTCTATTTTCGGTCTCACTGCGGCCTATCCCCTGGGGGTTGTCCTGGCGCTGGGCCGGAGATCAAAAATGGTACTGGTGAAGTGGTTGAGCGTGACCTATATCGAGATGATCCGTGGTGTTCCTTTGATCAGTCTCCTCTTCATGTCGGCCATCATTTTTCCTTTGTTTCTGCCGGAAGGGATCACCATTAACAAGATCCTTCGTGCCCAGGTGGCCATCATTCTCTTCACAGCCGCCTACATTGCCGAAGTGGTCAGGGGCGGGTTGCAGGCAATGCCCCGGGGACAGTATGAGGCGGCGGAATCCATGGGGCTCAACTATTACCTGACCATGCGCCTTGTTATTCTTCCCCAGGCACTCAAAATAGTAATTCCCCCAACGGTGAGCATCCTTATTTCCGCTTTCAAGGATACTTCCCTTGTGGTGATCATAGCCCTCTGGGATCTCCTGAAAACGACCCAGTCTGTCCTGGCGAATCCGGAGTGGATGGGTTTCAGTGCGGAGGCTTATATCTTTATCGCCCTTCTCTATTTCGGGGGCTGTTTTTCCATGTCAAGCTACAGCCGGAAGCTGGAGCGAGAACTGTCCGCAGGTGAACAACAATGATGGTATATTTTGTTTCCCGGGGTCATGAGGAATCAGGTCCCGACAAACAATAAGAGGATTTCATGAAAGAAGAAGAGACAAAAAAGATGCATGACGGACAAGCGGAAAACGCAATGGTGGAAATCATTGACATGCACAAATGGTTCGGGGAGTTTCATGTGCTTCAGGGGATAAACCTGACCGTACAGAAAAAGGAGCGAATCGTCATTTGCGGTCCCTCCGGTTCCGGCAAATCCACTTTGATCCGTTGCATCAACCGCCTGGAGGAACATCAGAAAGGCCGTATTATCGTCGACGGTATCGAGTTGACCAGTAACATAAAAAACATCGAAAAAGTCCGTGCAGAGGTGGGGATGGTGTTCCAGCATTTCAATCTCTTCCCGCACCTGACGATTATTGATAATTTGACGCTCGGCCCCATCTGGGTCCGCAAGGTTCCAAAGGCGGAAGCGGAAGAGACCGCCATGTTCTACCTGGAGAAGGTGCATATCGCTGAACAGGCCCGCAAATATCCGGGCCAGCTTTCCGGCGGTCAGCAGCAGCGTGTCGCCATTGCCAGGAGTCTCTGCATGAAACCCAAGCTAATGCTCTTTGATGAGCCCACATCGGCCCTTGATCCTGAAATGATCAAAGAGGTGCTGGACGTGATGATCGAACTTGCCCAGGAAGGAATGACCATGCTGGTGGTAACCCATGAAATGGGCTTTGCAAAGAGTGTAGCCCACCGGGTACTTTTCATGGACTATGGCCGGATTGTCGAGGCGAACACCCCTGAAGAGTTTTTCGATAATCCCCAGCATGACCGCACCAAGCTGTTCCTGAGCCAGATTTTACATTGATCCTGTTCCGGAGAGTCTTCTCCGGAACACTAACCTCATATCGTCTCTGTTAAATATATCTCAGATATGAAATAAAGGTCAAGACTTGTGCACGGCCGGTTTCAGGGTACAAACAGCGTGCCAGTGTTTTCTTTGACAGAGACTTCGATGGAAGAGGTTGAGGTAATAAAGGCTCTCTTAGAGGTCTTTCGGACGAATTGGAGGGCGGCTTCCACCTTTGGCTGCATGGAACCCGGAGGAAAGTGTCCCTCGTTGAGATATTGTTCGGCCTCTGCAGGTGTCAGCCGGTGAAGCAATTCTTGCCGGGGAGTTCCGAAGTGTATCATGGCCCCTTCCACATCGGTGGCCATAACAAAAAGATCCACCCCCACTTCTTCGGCAAGGAGAGCGCTGGCCAGGTCCTTGTCAATGACCGCATCTACCCCGCAAAAACTCCTTCCCTCACGGATCACGGGGATGCCTCCGCCGCCGCAGCAGATGACTATGAAACCCATGTGAATAAGTTTTGAAATTTCCCTTTTTTCAATGATGGTCAGGGGCTTTGGAGAGGCCACCACCCTCCGGTAGCCCTTCTTGGTCTCCCGGGTGGGAAAGGGTAGAAGGGCCGCTTCTTCTTTGGAATAGATTGGTCCGATCGGTTTTGATGGGTTGAGAAAGGCAGGATCATCAGGATTCACCACCACGTAAGTGATCAGGCTCACGATGGGCTTCTGGTGGATAATCCCAAGGGCCATCAGTTCGCTGTCGAGGCTGGATTCGATCATGTAGCCCACCTGTCCCTGGGTCTGGGCCACCAGAATTTCGAGGGGCAGCTTCGGAATATCTCGGCTCAATTCCTGCTGGAGCAGCAGATTTCCTACCTGCGGTCCGTTGCCGTGGGTAATGATCATGTTATAGTCCCTGGAGAGCCTGGCGAGCTGCCTGACAGGGACCATGAGGTTCTCAAACTGCTCCTCGACCGTCCCCACCTGGCCTTTCCTGATCAGGGCGTTTCCCCCCAGCGCAACAAGCAGGGTTTGCTTTTTCATCCTTTTATCCACCCTGCCCACGATGCTCCATCAGTTCAAGAAGGGCATCCTCCAGGAAGGGGCGTTCACTGTCCTGGTACTCGTATCGAACCCGCATGGCTGGCTTGTTAATATTGAGGATGCGGGTGAGGTGGATAGGCGTGGCGAAAAGGATAAGGTCGCATTCGACGCGGTTGACAGTACTTTCCAGGTCGGCGATCTGTTCGTCGCTGTATCCCATGGCCGGTAGTACCGGTCCTACATGGGGATAGAGGAGGTAGGTATCTTTGATAGATCCCACTGCGGCTGATCGGGGATCAACAATCTCTGAAGCGCCATACTGCCTGGCCGCGATGAGCCCTGCGCCATAGGGCATACCTCCGTGGGTCAGGGTTGGTCCATCTTCTACGACCATGACGCGCTTTCCCTTAATCAGGCCTGGCTGGCTCACGATGGCGGGTGAATTTGCCAGCACAATTCGGGCCCTTGGCGCGTTCTGCTGAATGTTCCTGCGCACCTGCTCCACCTGGGCCAGTGATGCGGTATCCACCTTGTTGATGATGGCGATATCGGCCATGAGCATATTGGTCTCGCCGGGATAGTAAAGCAGTTCATGCCCGGCCCGGTGTGGGTCAAACAAGACAATATGGATATCCGGTTGATAAAAGGGAGTATCGTTGTTGCCCCCATCCCAGACGATGATATCCGCCTCCTTTTCCGCCTGCGCAAGGATCTTGCCGTAATCCACCCCCGCGTAGGTGACGATTCCCAGGTCCACAAGGGGTTCATACTCTTCGCGTTCCTCAATGGTGCACTTGTGCTTTTCAAAATCCTCGTACGTGGAGAAGCGCTGGACAACCTGGTTTTGAAGATCGCCATAGGGCATAGGATGCCGAACAACCACCACCTTTTTTCCCTGCTCGCGAAGGATATGGCATACCTTTCGAGTGGTTTGTGATTTTCCGCACCCGGTACGGACGGCACACACGGCCACTACCGGTTTTTCGGCCTTGAGCATTGTATAGGGCGCCCCGATGAGAATGAAATCAGCTCCTTCGGCCATGGCGATGGAAGCCTTGTGCATAACGTCCACGTGGAGGACATCGCTGTAAGAGAAGGCCACAAGATCCACCTGGTGTTCCCGGATAAGCCGGGCCAGGTCTTTTTCAGGATAGATAGGCAGGCCCTCAGGGTAAAGATCACCCGCAAGCGTAGGGGGATACAACCGTCCTTCTATTTTTGGTATCTGGGCCGCGGTAAAGGCCACAACCCGATACCGATCGTTGTCCCGGAAGTACACATTGAAGTTGTGAAAATCCCTGCCTGCAGCTCCCATGATAATGACTTTTTCCACCATGACGACCTCCTTTTTTTTCTATTATGACACTTCGGCCTGGTTGATTCAAGTCATTGAGCAATACTCTTATAGAGGGCAATCCATACCAACATCAAATCCATTGGTCAAGGCGGCTTTGTTTCCACCGCTCGCATGGGAAACCGTGCAGGCTTGTTTGTCAGGTAGACCCCCAGACAGACAAAGGCGGTCCCGGTGGCCAGGGAAAAGGTGATAGGCTCCCCCAAGATGAGGAATGCGAGCAGGACAGCACTGATGGGAACAAAATTGATAAACTGGCTGGCCTTCGTGGCACCGATGGCGTCAATTCCTTCATAGTACCACACAAATCCGAGGACCGTCCCGAAGAATCCCAGGTAGAAAATGCTGAACCAGGCAGTGCCCGAGTAATGCACAAAAGAGGTCATCATACCCTCTGCACATGCCGGGATAAAGAGTGCCGCCGTCCCCACAAGGCAACTGTACGTAGTGGCGACCAGGGGTGAAAGGCCGTTCATGGCCGCTTTCCCGATGAGCGAGAATGCAGCCCAGCAGAGGACGCAAAGAAAGATAAAAAAATCCCCCCATCCCAGGGCCCCATGGAAGATACTGAAGGGGTCTCCTTTTGAGATAACCACAATGGCACCGCCCACGGAGAGGACAATGCCCAACATCTTGATGAAGCCAAGTTTCTCCCGGAATAGGTATACGGCAAGAACTGCAATAACAACCGGGTTATTGGCGATGATGAGAGAGGCCCGCCCCGCGTTTATGAGCTTGAGTCCTTTGAAGAAAAAAACGTTGTATGCAAAGACGCCCGTTGCGCCGAGGAGGATGATGGGGAAAATTTGTGTCTTCCGGAGACCGGGAAACCCGCCATTCTCTCGCCTGGTGAGAAAAAGGAGGAAAAATGAAGCGATGACGAAGCGAAAAAAGGCAGTCGAATAAGGGCCCACCTCGCGGGCCACCACTCTGCCGGCGATGAAGGTACCTCCCCAGAAAACGGCCGTCAAGAAGAGTTTCAGGTAGATCAGCAACACCTGACGCTTTTTTTGTTCCATCATAATCACTCAATAGAAAAGGGGAGGACAGGCCCTCCCCCGCTTTTTTGAGGACGGCCGTCTTACCCAAATTCAGCGTCTATACGGAGATCAGGATTCGGCGTTCTGTCCGGCTCGCCGGACCAGGTCGAGACTGGAAGACAGGATAGGCTCCCGGAAACGATCCTTCAAGGCGGCTGTAAGCATACTAATGTTAATGGCCGTTTCGAGTCTTGCCAGGATGCCTAGGGATGCAAGAGCCCGTTCCGGGGCCCTGATGCTCTGTGCCTTGAAGTCCACGGTGACGGTTCGTGCTGCTGTTTCCGGAATCGCGACATCGTCCGCCCGGATCACCAGGGTTCCCGGGTGCAGGCGGTCGAAGAGTTGAGCCCGCCTGTTCACACCTTCCTGGCCAATAGCAATGACCACCGAAGGGGTCTCAATGCCGGTAAAAAGGATCTCATCCGGGGAAAGAATCACCTCGCTTATTGATGGTCCCCGCAGGACCGTGATATTATATTCATTTTTCTGCGTTACCCGAAGCCCGGCCGAAAGCCCTGCAAAACACAGGAGATCTCCTGCCGTGATAATGCGCTGCCCTGCATCGCCAAGGATAATAATTTCCTGCCTGGTCTTCCCGGGGGGAGTGCACTCCGGCTCGATACCCGATGGCAGGGGAACCGTCTTGCGGGTTCCGGCCTCTTCCCGGTAATGTTTTCCGTATTCCTTTCTCTGGTTTTCCTCCACCACCCCTTCCACGGGGGGCAGCGCTGACAAAGTCTCGTCGATTTTCTTGGGGGTTAACCTGTTTTTCTTTGCGTATCTCCCAACGCAAATGCCCCATATATCAATGACGGAAAACCCGTCGTGCCTGATGGCCCGTTCTAGCTCCTCGGCAAGGTCTTTTCGGTATGCGGAACATCGGGTCACATAGGTTGCCCCTGCAGAAACGGCCACCTTACACACATCCATCGGACGTTCGAGCTCATTAAGGAATCCGGATCCGACCACGGCATCCGGGGGTGTTGTTGCCGAAAATTGGCCGCCGGTCATACCAAAATTGAAGTTGTTCAGGACAAGAAGTGTCAGGTTCAAGTTCCGGCGGCAGGCGCTCAGGAAATGCGCTCCGCCGATTCCCATGCCGCCGTCTCCCATGGTGACGATCACGTTCAATTCGGGATGAGCGAGTTTCATACCCGTGGCATAGGTCAGGGCGCGGCCGTGAAGCCCGTGGAAAGCATGGGTATGAAAGAATGTATCAAAGAGGCCCGAGCAGCCAATATCGCTGACCATGGCAATTTGGTTTCCCTTGAGTCCCATATGCTGGTAAGTACTGTCCAGGACTTTCGCGATCCGGTCATGAGTACACCCGGGGCAAAAAACCGGCGGTCTTTCCTTATTGAGCAGGCTAGTCATTGCTGATCACCTCCTGGATTTCCAAGGGTGTGAGGAGCTTCCCATTCATCTTGCCATAAAAATCCACTTGTTTTTCAGGCAGGATACGCCTTACCTCCCGTACATATTGTCCGTCGTTCATTTCCAAAACAATCACCCGTTTCGCCTCTCTAGCCTTCTCTCTTATGAGCGTTTCGGGAACCGGCCAGAGTGTTTTGAGAACGAGGAGAGACACCGGGGATGCCGTTTGTTTGAACTTTTGATACACATCCTTTGCAGCGCGTGCGGTAACCCCGTAGGTGAGCACCAGCGTATCAGCTCCCTTTTCCAGAAAGGCTTCATGAAAGGAAAATCGCTCCACGGCCGAGAGGAGTTTGACTCTCAACCGGGCCTGGTTCCGGGCGATCTGTCCAGGGTCCGTGGTGATATAGCCATCCGGCCCGTGGGTGGAAGAAGTCTGTCGCACGGGGAAATCGGAGCCAATAGGCAGAAAATAGGGTACAGACCGACTTGGAGCCACATCAAACGGGAGGAATGGAACACCCGAAGGAGGAGTAGCCCGGTCAATGATTCCCGGCCGTTCTACTGCCTTAATATCCACGCCCTCTTTGGTCATGCTCACTTCTTTGTTGGATGCCACGAATACCGGACACCTGAATTCCTCCGCAAGGTTGAACGCATGTATGGTGAGGACGAAGCAGTCCCGCACATCTGAAGGTGCGAGGGCAATAATGGGCAAACCCCCGCTGTTTCCCCACCGCATGAACTGGATGTCACCGTCCGCCCCGCGGGTAGCCGAGCCTGTTGATGGGCCGAGCCTCTGCACAACAGTAATCACGATGGGGATCTCACTCCCGATGGCAAAGGAGATGTGCTCGCTGTAAAGGCTGAGTCCGGGCCCGGAGGTGGCTGTCATTACTTTGAGTCCCGCCATGGAAGCGCCCAGGCACGATCCTATGGAGGCTATTTCATCTTCTCCCTGGATGCAGATGCCGCCCGCAGGCGGGAGCAACCTGAGCATGGTATTGAAAATGGTGGTGGCGGGAGTAATTGGATATCCTGCGTAGAATCGGCATCCGGCTTCGAATGCGCCCCAGGCAATGGCCTCATTACCTTCCATGAGTGAAATAGCCACTTTTCTCTTCCTTTCCTGACGCCCTCTCATTTCGTTCGTTAGAGACGCAGGGCGATCAGAGAACAACAATTTTCTCTATTGTCAAGGATCCTCTGCGCTCTGAATCTCTGTGTGAGATAGAATTTCAATTGTTTGCTCAATGGCTGAAATGTATCCCTGGAAGTAACGTCGCTTGTGCCACTATGCCACTTTCAGTACTTTTGCTCCCCGGATCTTCCGTTCCTTGAGTTCCATCAGTGCCCTGTTTGCCTCTTTCAGGGGAAATTCCTGGAATTCCGGCTTGATGGAAATGCGGGCCGCCAGGTCGAGAAATTCGCTGATGTCCCTCCTTGCCACATTGGCAACGCTCTTGATCTCCTTTTCCATCCAAAGATGAGATGGGTACTCTAGTTTCAAGAGGTATTCCTTGTCAATGGGTTCTTTTCTGATGGCATTGATGACCAACCTTCCGCCGCTCTCCAGGTTTTTCATGGCCTCCACTACCGGTTTCCAGACCGGTGTGGTATCTATAATGGCGTGGAGTTTCTCCGGTGCAACGGCCTCCGTGGGGCCGGCCCAGACAGCCCCCAATTCCCGGGCAAATTCCTGTTCCCTTTCACTCCTGGCGAATACAAAAATGTCTGTGTCGGGATACTGGTATTGCGCCATTTTCAGGACCAGGTGTGCTGACGCGCCGAAACCGGTCAAACCCAGCCGTTCGCCGTTCGCCAGCCCTGTGAGGCGCAAGGACCGATATCCGATTGCCCCTGCACAGAGAAGCGGGGCTGCCTCCGAATCAGAAAACACTCCCGGGATCGCATAGGCGAAATCTTCAGGGACCGTCATGAGGGTCGCATATCCCCCGTCGGCATCTCTGCCGGTGGCGCGAAACTCCGGGCAGAGGTTATCCAGACCTTTTCCACAAAACTCGCAGGTCCCACACGAAGAGTAAATCCATCCCACCCCTACCCGGTCTCCTGTTCGGAACAATCGAGCATCCGCCCCCCGGTCAACGACAATACCCACCACCTGGTGGCCCAGGATAACCGGCAATCGTGGAGGTGGGGTCCTGCCCTCTATTTCGTCCAACTCGGTGTGGCACACTCCACAGGCGGAAACTTTGATGAGCACTTCCTTTTTCCCCGGAACAGGATCCGGGACTGTGACCTTTGTCAGGGGATTTTTGTCGACCTTGAGATGGGTTATTTTTTCGAGGATCATCGCTTCCATGATTCATTCTCCTTATAATCCGGGTTGAGGAAATCACATACAACGGAGCAATGCGAGGAATTCATCCCAGTCGCTGACCCGGGGTATATCCGCATCGGGGAGTTCCTCATCTCCAACAGGAACGCCCGGTAACATGGGAACCTTGTGATCAACGGCCCAGGTAAACCAGACGGGCTGTATGCCCGCCAGCAGTGCTCCATTGATATCGGCCTCGATATTGTCGCCAACATAGATGAGACGGGTGCTGTCCACACCCACAGCGTTCACAAGGTGCTGAAACACCGAGGCATGAGGCTTGCGGTATCCCAGTTCGCCGGAAATAAGGAGCACCTCAAAAAACGGGGCCAATCCGAGCTGCACAATAAGCCCTCTTCCCGCAGGGGCATGGGTAAAGTTGGAAAGGAGCCCCAAGCGGTAGGAACCCTTCAGCTCACTGAGCATCTCGATGGTGCCAGGTATGAGATGACAATAGTCGAAAAATGCCGAAAAATAGGCGTCAAGGGCCTCGGCTATTCGTCCGTCGTCCGGCTCTACGGGGTATCCCAGTTCTTGAAGCGCTGCGGACACCCAGAAACGATTGTGGGTTTCTCTCCCGTCCTCCTTCGTCTTTTCCAGAAAATCCATTGCACACCGGCGATAGGTTTTCTTGAATGGCATCTCTTCAAAGGTAAAGCCGCTTTTCCGAAGGCTTTTGATCAGCCTTTCAACGGCCTCGGTTACCGCTTTTGCATCAGCGGTTATGAGGGTATTGAAGAGGTCAAACCCGATTGCTTTCACGTCTTTCAAATAATGTCTCCTTTTCCTCGCTTGTTATGCCTCACGCCTTATGCCTTGCGCCTCCCTTGTGATTATCGTGGGAATGTTTGCAAAGTCAATCAAAATGGTTCCTCCTGATTGCCATCGGGCTATCACTGCTTCCCTTTTCGTCCAAATCCACCGTCTAATTTGCGTCACATATATCAGCTTACGCTTGAAAAAAATTACGGACGGGTATATCGCCCGGAAAGAACGTGGGAGGAGCGGGGTGGTATTGAATCCGAAGGCATGGTATAGGGAAAATATCGGCCATGCGGAAAAGCTTTACCTTCGGATCCTGAAGGAAAAAACCAACCCAAACCGAAAAAGCCGGCGGAAGTATGTGATAGTGCCGTCTGCGCGCATAGAAAGAAAAACTGTGGCCGAGAAGCCAGTGCAGAACGAAGAGCGGGCTTTATTGGGAAAGGCATTTTGAGTTCACTCAGATTTTGGCTGGATTGTCAGCATAAACCCAATGGCGAAAAGGGGGGCTTGCTATGAGAAAATTTATGTGGCTTTGCCTATTCATGATGCTGCCTGTATTCTTTTTCCACGTGCAGTTGAGGGCCGAAAAGTTTGACCCTGAAAAATTCCTTCCCACAAAGAATTTGTATAGCGATCAAGAACTCCAAAAACGTTTTTATAATATGAGTTTCAGGCCCTTTGAAAGGGACGATCTGGCGTTCAGCATGCTGGTGCAGAAGGACTGGAAAGATATCCCGATCAAAGTCCCCAAAAAACAGCTGGAACAGGAGTCTGCTTCGCTTATTCCACTTGCAAAGGTTATGGCGCCTAAAGGAAAAAGAGGCATTGCCTCTATTGCCGTTCGGTATATCAAGGTGCCTTTCGAGGTAAAGCTGAGTGACTGGGTGGATTATTACCTCAAAGGGAACGGGTTACAGCCCCTGTTGAGGAGATCAGGAACATTCAACGGGCGGAGAGTAGAAGAGGTACTCTGGCGTTCGATGCAGGAAGGCAAGACGTACCTGGCCCGAATGACTCTTTCCCGCCATGGTGCCCGGCTGTTCATCATTGTCTGCTCCGCCCTTGAGACGTCCTTTCGGCAGTATGCCAGGATCTTCAGTGCGGCAGCCATTTCCTTTGCGGTGAAAAACAAAGCAACCAGTGAATTTGCCGAACCTATGAAAATCTATGCGGGGAAAAGGGCTCCTGTCCTGCGCTTTCATTATCCCGCTTCATGGACGGCAAAAGAACCAGAGGGGCTCCCAAAGGGGAAATCAGGGGTGGATATCTCTCTGCGGAGAAAATTGGCTGGGGGCAAGGCACGTACGCTAGCATTCCTGCACATCAAAGGTATATCAAAGACACTCAACCGGTCTCCTGATGAAATAATGGAGGGGATCAAGAAGGACTTTATGGATGCAGGAATAAAGCTCCAAGGCCCGATGGACCACACGGAAATAACCAAGAGATTTTCCGGAGGAGCAATGCGGGCAAAAAGGTGGAGCGTCTTGATTGCTGGTGAAGCCGGAGAATTGGCTGTGGCTGTGTTTGCGAGGCATGACGGACCTATTGCCATGGGCCTTCTGGTCCCTTCTTTCAAAAGCGGACCTCTTGCGTGGATGGCGGGGTACCGTGAACTGGAAATAGCTGCACGTGATCTGCTTGCCGGAAGCATTGCAGAAAAAGGGCGTAAACCCTCAGAGGCCCTGATCAATACTGACCCGAAAAGGCTTGTAAACAGGACCATGTACCAACTGGCTAAGGCGGTCAAATCGGGAAATTTCACTGAGTTCCACGAAGGCTTCACCATGGTATTGAAAAAAAAGATAACGCCACAGAACCTAGCCGATAACTTCAGGTCCTTTGTAGAAAAGAAGATAGATCTCACCGTCATAAAGGGATTGGACCCTGTATTTGAGAATGATCCTCGGATAAAGCCCGATCAGCCCTTGAAGCTCAGTGGAAAGTACTATGCTTCTCTCATGACGGTAATGTTCGACCTTACCTATGAGCCGGAGAACTCAGAGTGGAGACTTTCGGACATAAGCATTAGAACAGGCCCACCGGAACCGCCCCCTGGTAAAAAACTGAAGATTCCACCTCGGCGTGAGCTGACCAAGCTCACAAATACCACCATGATCGATTTGGCCGAGGCAATAAGCAAGAATGATTTTACGAACATGTATAATAACATTTCCAAACTATGGCAGAAACAGACATCCAAAGAGGGCCTCGCTGATACCTTTTCCTCATTTGTGGAAAACGAGGTAGATCTTACGGTGATAAACGGGAAGAAACCCACTTTTGATAAGACTGCCCGCATTGAAGAGGGAAAACTTCTCTTGGAGGGGCACTACCAGACAAGAAAGATGAAGATCTTTTTTGCGTTGAAGTACTGGATGGATGCAGATGCGTGGAAGCTTGTAGGGATACGTGTGTGGACGAAAAGATAGACATCCTATTCCAGGACCCAGGACCGTGCAGTCACAAGACCGCAGGACCGGGTTGGACCAAGGCAACTATTTGAGATCCTGAAACAATAGATATGAAAATGGTCCTTTTTTTGTCCTTAGAGTGCCGTTTTTAGCATGCAAAAAGCGCATTTAAGAAAGAGGGAAGATAATGCCAAGAGCGAATCGGCATTACATACCAGAAGTTGTCTGGCACATTACCCATCGTTGCCATAAGAATGAATTTCTGCTGAAGTTCGCCAGGCATCGACGACGATGGCTACGATGGCTTTTCGAGGCCAAGAAGCGGTTTGGCCTGAGCGTGTTGAACGATACGGTCACTTCCAACCACATCCATCTTTTGGTAAGAGACAACGGAGCAAGAAAGGTCATCCCGAAATCCATACAGTTGATAGCAGGAAGAACCGAAAGGGTGCTTTCTGGGAAAACCGATACCATGCCACGGGCGTGGAAACAGATAAGCATTTGATTCAGTGCCTCGTTTATATGGACATGAACATGGTTCGTGTCGGCGTTGTGAACCACCCTTCAGAGTGGACATTCACCGGGTACAATGAAATCCAGGCACCTCGTGAGCGCTATGCGCTCATTGACTACGAGGGATAGGAGGCAATTATGGCTAAGAAAAGACTTTCTCCAATTCATCCCGGTGAAATACTTGAGGAAGAATTTTTAAAACCTATGGGTATAAGTCAATATCGACTTGCCAAGGACATAAGCGTACCCCCAAGGCGTATTAATGAAATTGTCCATAAAAAACGATCAATTACTGCTGATACAGCGTTACGTTTAGGTCGATTCTTTGGAATACCACCTCAGTTTTGGCTTAACATCCAAAGTAGATATGATCTTGAAATTACAGAAGATCTGCTATCAGATCGCCTCGAAAAAGAGGTGCAGGTGCTAGAGGCAAATACCGCATAGATTATTTTAAGATTATAACCATGGCATGAACCTTGACTGGGTTTATGCTGGCGCTCAACGACTTGGACAGGCAGTTGGGTACTCGGTTGAAAGTGGAGCAATTATAGCCAGAGAAAATGGCCACCATTTGTTTGAATAGTCTATTACTTTTTTACCAGCGCCCCATGTCACCACATGGCCGAATGGTGCCGTCACTATGGCGTGGCGATCTGGGCCTATCGCCTGGTGCCGAACAACGTAGATCTGATTGCGGTTTCCAATGAGGAGGAGAGCCTGCACCTTGCTACAGGTGAAGCTCATCTTGAGCCCCGAAAACCCGGCAGGAACCCGAAAGCGAAATGGGGAGAGATAATGTCCCCTGGATTGCGCGATTCAACCACCGTTTCCCTTGTCCATTGCAAGAGCTATGATTCCTCTCTGGTGGACGCTGCCGTGCGGAAAGCCCTAGAGCCCTTTGGGGGAATGGGCCGCTTTATCAAACCGGGAGCGAGGGTACTTATAAAACCGAACCTGCTCTCAGCGCGGGCCCCGGAAAAGCGCGTCACCACGGACCCGGAAATGGTCCGGTCCGTGGTGACGCTGGTCATGGAAGCAGGAGGCCGTCCCTTTATCGGGGACAGCCCTGGTATCGAACCTTTTAAACGGGTCATTGCAAAGACCGGCATAGAGGAAGTTGCAGGAGAACTGGGGATAGATCTTTTAGAACTGAGCGATCCGAGGCCCGTCACGCTTCCGGAAGGATCGTTGTTTCGAAACCTCGAAATCGCGTCCCAGGCCCTTGACGCGGATGTGGTGATCAACCTGCCCAAACTCAAGACCCACACCCAGATGCTCATGACCCTCGGCGTCAAAAACCTTTTCGGGACAATCGTTGCTCAGCGGAAGACCGAATGGCACTACATGACCGGTCTCAACCGGGATACCTTTGCTTCTTTGCTCCTCCATATTTACGAGGCCGTGCGGCCTTCCTTAACCATTTTGGATGGTATCTGGGGCATGGATGGAGACGGCCCCGGGAACGGAAACCCGTGCCAGCTCAACCTGGTGGCCGCTGCCCGGGATGCAGTGGCGCTGGATATCACCATTTGCCGCCTGCTGAATATCCCGCTCGAGATATTTCCGCTTTACCGTGCCGCCCGCGCTGCAGGAATCGGGGAAATCAGACCTGATCGAATCAAAGTCAAGGGAAGTTCCCTGGAATCATTCCAGATCCCGGAATTCCAGGTTCCGGAACTGGACTCCCTGAGGATCCTGCCCGGGATTTTTGACGGCTTTGCCAAGCGGTACCTGATCTCCAAGCCGGTACAGGATCCCGGAACCTGCGCAGGCTGCGGTGAATGTGTGGAGGCATGCCCGGCAGACGCCATTGAGCTAGAGCAACGGCGACTTCATTTTGATTACGACGCCTGTATCCGGTGCTACTGCTGCCAGGAGATCTGCCCCAGGGGGGCAATCGGGTTTAAAAAGGGACTTCTGTTGAAGGTCCTGAACCGTTTCCACCGGTGAGCCAGTTTTAAAACTGGCTCCGTTGAGATGATTTATTATCCCATGATGGTCTGGAGTTCTTCCTGGATGTATTTCAGCTGATCCAGGTCATCTGTACTTATCTTTCCGCTCGAGGCAGCGGCCTTTATCCGTTTTTTCAGTGCCTTCAGCTCTTTTTCCAGGTCAATAACGCCGTTGAGAACCAAACGCTCCACATCTGTCTCCACCTCCGCCGCCTCAGGCCTCTCCGTTGAAAGTTCCTTGGGCTTGAGGATGAGTCGTTCTTTCCACAGCGGTACATGGGTCTCAAGCTGGTAAATTTCTTTGATCTTGTCGCCCAAAGCCTGGCATGAAGCGGGTTCGCCGTGGATCAGGAATACCCGGGGCCGGCTTTCAAAATGACCTACCCATTCCAGAAGATCATTCTGATCCGCATGGGCCGAGAACCCCCCGATGGTGAAAAGCTTGGCACGGACAGAGACATTTTCCCGGAATATCTTCACCTGTTTTGCCCCTTCCACGATACGCCTCCCCGTGGTTCCCTGTGCCTGGTATCCCACAATGACCAGGCTTGCACCCGGCCGCCACAGGTTATGTTTCAGGTGATGTTTGATGCGGCCTGCGGTGCACATCCCGTTCCCGGCGATAACGATGGCGGATCCCTGGTTTTCGTTGATGGCAATGGATTCCTTTGTGGTGGGCGTGAACTTGAGGTTGGGCATGTCAAAGGGATCGAAACCCTCGTCCACGATTGCCTGAGCTTCTTTATCGTAATATTTCTTGTTCTTCCGGAAAATTTCCGTTGCCTTTATGGCCAGTGGGCTGTCAAGATAAATCGGTATATCCGGTATCATTCCGTTTCGTTGAAATTCTCCGAGGATGTAAAGGATTTCCTGGGTCCTTTCCACTGCAAAGGCTGGAATCATGATCTTTTCGTTTTTTGAGGTGCTGTACTGAATAGCCTCCAGGAGTTCCGACTTGCTGTCTTCAAAAGTCCGGTGCCGCCTATTTCCATAGGTGGACTCCAGGAACAGGTAGTCGGCGTTGAAGATTTCGTACGGATCCTGCACGATGAGCTGATGCTTTCTTCCGAGATCCCCGGAAAAAACAATTTTCAAGGATTCCTGTTCCTCTTCCAGCCACAGTTCGAGGATGGATGATCCCAGGATATGCCCGGCGTTCCGGAGGCGCGCCTTGACCCCGGGTTCAACATCAATGGTCCGGTCTCTTTCGATGGGGGAAAACAGGGAAAGGCATGCCTCGGCATCCTCCACGGTGTAAAGGGGCATGATCTCGTTTTTGGACTGGCGTTTGTTCTTTCTCGATTGCCATTCAGCGTCCATTTCCTGGATGTGGGCCGAGTCCAGCAGGAGTGCGTGGCAGAGTTCCGCCGTGGGAGGTGAGGTGATAATGCGCCCCTTGAAACCGTCCTTTGCCAGCTTGGGTATTCTCCCCGAATGATCGATGTGGGCATGGGTCAGGAAGAGGATATCTATATCAGCGGGATTGAAACCCCACTCTTCCCAGTTCCTGGCTTCCATGTGTCTGCCACCCTGGAAAAGACCGCAATCCACCAGAAGCTTCTTTCCTCCCGGACTCTCCACAAAATAACAGGAACCGGTCACTGATCCGGCCGCACCCAAACAGGTAATTCTGATCATCATGGACTCCTTTCGCTACGATGCAGGTTATAGTTGTTCACGGTTCTCCATTCAGTCCAGCCCCAGTTTAGGCCAGAGCCGGTCAATCTTTGCCTTGACCTGGGGATCCATGCGTATGACATCAGGCCACTGTCTTGAAAATCCTTCGCCCGGCCATTTCCTGGTGCAATCCACCCCCATCTTGCTGCCGTAGAGGGGTCGCTCGGCTGCGTGGTCAAGGACATCCATGGGCCCTTCAACAAAACTGATATCTCTCTTTGGGGCGACATTATTCCCCAGGTACCAGAGGACCTCGGAAAGGTCCTGGACGTTTACTTCCTGGTCAAAAACAAAGATCATTTTGGCGAACATCATCTGTCCCATGCCCCAGAGGGCATGGATAATCTTCCTGGCGTGACCGGGATAGCGCTTGTCAATGGAAACAAAAGCAAGGTTGTGAAACACTCCTTCAATGGGAAGGTTCATATCCACCACTTCCGGGAGCTGCTTTTTGATGAAGGGAAGAAAGAGCCGTTCCGTGGCCTTTCCCAGCCACCCATCTTCCATGGGCGGGGGCCCGACAATGGTAGTGTGGTAAATGGGATCCTTCCGGGTAGTCATGCATGTCACATGAAATACGGGGTAGTCGTCCGCGAGGGAATAAAAGCCGGTGTGGTCACCGAAGGGGCCTTCTCTCCGGCGTTCTGCCGGATTGACGTATCCTTCGAGGACATACTGCGCATTGGCCGGCACCATGAGATCATTGGTCTTGCACCGGACAAGGTCGACCGGTTTTTTCCTGAGGTATCCTGCCAGCAGATATTCATCCATGTCATCAGGGAGTGGGGCGGTGGCCGCATAAGTGACCGCCGGATCCGGGCCGATGGCCACGGAAGCAGGCAACTCTACGCCCATCTCCTCGGCGATGCGGTAATGATATGCACCTCCCTTGTGCATGTGCCAGTGCATGCCCGTGGTATTCTTGTCAAATATCTGCAGACGATACATCCCCAGGTTCCGCTTCCCGGTTTCAGGGTCCCTGGTGGCCACGAGGGGGAAGGTGATGAACCTTCCGCCGTCCAGGGGCCAGCAGTGGAGCGCCGGCAGGCTCTCCAGATCCACCTGGTCACCTTCCATGACTACTTCCTGGCAGGGCGCGGACTTCACCTTCCTGGGAAAGATGGTGCTGACTTTTTTCACCTTGGGCAGAAGTTTCAATTTGTCCATGACGCTCTCTGCCTTTTCCATCTCAAGAAATGAGAGGATGTCCGCTGCCAGGTCGTCCAGGGAAGGAACCTCGAGGGCAAGTTTGATACGGGTCAATGAACCGAAGGCATTGATCAGGACAGGGGACTTGGAAGGAGATTTCGCGTTTTCAAACAGGAGCGCGGGTCCATTTTTCTTTGAGACACGGTCAGCTATTTCCGTGAGTTCCAGGTGGGTGTCCACAGGCTCCTTTATGCGCACAAGCTCACCTTTTTTCTCCAGTACCCTGATAAATTCGTTCAGATCTCTATACGCCATAACTAACTCCAAGAATAATTCCAGTTCATGGTTTCATGAAAAGCGTCACAGTACAATGTCATTGCAAGAAACGTAAGTAACGAAGCAACCTGACTGCTCCTGTGTGTCCGTTCTTCCAGCAAGCATATTCATAAATCGAACCACTAGTGTTGAAAAAAGCGTGAAATATCATCCAGTTGATGGGTTACGGGTATTTCCGGAAGGCTCTCGAGAAAAAGCTTTCCATACCTGCTCTCAAGAATACGTTTATCCAGAATAGAAAGGACTCCCCTGTCGGTGGCCTTTCTGATTAGTCTGCCCAAGCCCTGTTTGAGTGAAATAATTGCTGAAGGGACCTGGTATTCAAAAAATGAATTGCCGCCCCGGGACTTGATGGAATCAATCCTTGCAGCCACCAGGGGATCACCGGGGGAATCAAAGGGGAGCTTATCGACAATGACACAGCTCAAGGCCTCGCCGGGAACATCAACGCCCTGCCAGAACGACCCTGTTGCCAGGAGCACGGAGTGGATATTTTCCCTGAATGCATCGAGGAGCAGGGACCGGGGCGCGTCTCCCTGGCGATGGAGTACATAGGGAATTTTGTCTTTAATGATGGTGTGAACTATGTTCAGATTGTGGTAGCTGGTGAAAAGGACCAGGGCTCTGCCCTTGGTCCTTTTCAGGATGGCAAGAATTCTTTTTGCGATGGCGGCCGGGAAATGAGGGGCAGAGGGGAGGGGCAGGTCTCCCGGTATATACAGAAAAACCCGGCTCCTGAAATCAAAGTGGGATGGATAAATGCACTCAATAGTCTCGTCCAGGCCCAGGCGACCCTTGGCATATTCGAAGGTGTTATTGGTAGAGAGGGTGGCGGAGGTAAAGACAACAGTCTCCACCTGTTCGTACAGCAGATTCTTGAGTTTTTCCGAGATATCCAATGGCGATGTGTGGATTGTAAGGCCGGTCTTCCGCCGTTCGTACCAGGTAAGCCAATCAGGATCTCCCGGCTCAAGGATCATTGCGAATTGCTGATTCAGTTCCCGGGCCCTCATGGCATAAGGCTGCAGTTCTTTGAACGAGCTTTCATCCAGGTCTTTCGCGAGGGCAGTCAACAGTGTCTTTATTTCATTGCCCGGCCTTTCGCGCAATTCCTGGAGGACCAGGGCATCCATCCTTCCCCGGTCTTCACCGCTGTCAAACCTGAGCTTGAGGTGTTCGACCTGTGTTTTAAGCGCCGCCAGGCCGGCTTCAAAAGGTGCACGCTCCCCCCGAGGGATTGACTTCATTTCCTTTTCCAGATCACCGGCAAATTCAGAGAACTGGTTGGTGCTGATACTCTCTCCCAGGTAGTCGGTGGCGATTTCTTCCACATTGTGGGCCTCATCAAACACCGCTACCTGAAAGCGGGGAATCACTTCGCCAAAACCGGTTCTCTTTATCTTCAAATCTGCAAAAAAGAGGTGATGATTGACAATGATGATTTTTGCCCTGGCTGCTTCACGGCGGAGCTTGTTATGAAAACAGTCCTCAAAATAGAGGCAGGTGGTCCCAAGGCACTGGTCGGACGAACAGGAAAGGTCGTCCCAGAGCGAGGTATCATCCGCCAGCCAGGGAAGCTCGGCACGATCCCCGAACCTGGTTTCATTGATCCAGGCCTGTAAACGCTTTTTCAGGAGCTTTCCGCGGTTTTCCAGGAGGGAGTCCTGGGCAAAAAACTGATGATACCGGTGAAGGCAGAGGTAATTTTTCCTGCCCTTCATCATCATGGCACTTGTTTTCAGACCGGTGGCGGTTTCCAGCAATGGTATATCCTTGAAATAGACCTGCTCCTGGAGGTTCTTTGTTCCTGTTGAAATGACCGCCTTTTTCCCGCACAGGATCAGGGGAACAAGATAACCGAAGGTTTTACCGGTCCCTGTGCCTGCTTCCACGAGCGCAGGTGTTTTGGTGAGAAGCGCCTGTTCGATCTGCTGTGCCATTTCCAACTGGGAAGGGCGAAACTCGAATCCTTTGAGGGATCGGGCAAGGAGTCCGTCTGGCCCAAGGATGTCCTGGGTGGTGAGAAAGGTTTTCGTCATGCCCAGAATATAGTTTTCAGAATGGATTTCGTCAACGTGGAAAAAACCGTTGATCCCGGCACGGCAATTATTCATAATAACTATCTGATGAACACGTTTGTCTTCAGGAGGGGCACAAAAGTCCTTTTGGGATCACAGGTCATGTCAAATTCCAAAATCCCAATGTCAAATCAATGCCAAATATCAAAGGACCAAATGAAAGCGAGTTTCGTATTGCCGGGCGTTGCCCTTTTGCCCATTGCAGGAGTAGAGAGGTGAAGGAAATATTTTTTTATCATTGAGGCATTGGGATTTCATTTGTCATTTGAGCTTTGACATTTGTCATTACTGGTTTATCCCATGTAGGAATGGGTGTAGTAACTTTGTAAATCACTAAGAGAAAGAACGAGGACACAGCCATGCAGGTCCAGAACTGGATGAGCAAAGACGTGGTGACAGTGGAAGAACAAACGCCCATCATCGACGTGATGCATCTCCTGGAAGAGCATGATATACGGCATATTCCCGTGACCAGGGAGGGCAAATTGGTAGGCATGATTACGGACAGGGATGTAAAGGAGGCCTCGCCTTCCAAGACGACCAGCCTGAAGGCACAGGAGCTGTACTATCTGTTGGCGGAAATGAAGGCAAAAGATGCCATGAAGGCCGATCCCATCACCATATCACCTGATGAGACCATGGAAGTGGCTGCTGTCAAAATGCTGGAGTACAAGGTGACCGGGATACCGGTTGTTACGCAGACCGGCGACCTGATCGGCATCATTTCCCAGGGAGATGTGTTCAGGGTTCTTATTTCCATAACCGGGATTTACCAGGGAGGCGTCCAGTTTGCCTTTAACCTGGAGGACCGGAGCGGGACCATTAAGCAAGTGGCCAATGTCCTGAGAGAAGAAGACGCCCAGATCGTGAGCATCCTCAGCTGCATCGATACGGCGGATGAGGGATACCGTCACGTATTTTTCAGGATAAAGAAGATCCCGGAGGAAAAGCTGAAGCGCATGATCGCGCGCCTGGACCGGGACTTCATGCTGCTTTACGTGATTAAAGACCCCCTCCAGGAAATTTAGGGGAGGTCTTTATCACGATTGGGAAGAGCGCACCATTTTCCTCCAACTTGCGCTTAGGGAAGGTTGAAGGACCACCCCAGTGCAAAGGATGGGTCCCCGATAAATCCGCTGATGTTAAATTGAGGTTCCGGTGCCCAATATCTCACCGCCACGGGCCTTGAATGCGGCAACGGAGCCACAAGACATGCCGGCCTTCGCCGAGGAGCAACCCACCTGTTATGTCTTGCCCAGTAGGCATGACGGTTATATCGCCGATACATTCGGACCAATGTTTCCCTTTCCCGCCAGGTCACATACCCGTCCGACCATGCCCTTCTTGTTGCATGCCTCATGTGGTTTTGCTCTCGCTGGAGGTGTCTGTATTCGCCTCGGGTGATTGTGCCGTTCCTGAACCCGCGATCAATACGCCTCTCGTGATTTCCGTAATATCTTCCAGGGCCTCCAAAGGCAAAACCGGGGAGCGCGGGAATCAGAAGTATGCCGGTCAGAAGAATTGGTAGTAGTAGATGTACCTTTTTCATCACTTTTTCCCCCTTTCTTTCTTTTTGATTATTGAGACGTTAAGGGGGCAGAAAAAGTTTACAAAAGGATAGGCGGGGAAAACAGGGAATCAGTCTTGGCTCCCTGCCTTTTGCCGGGAGCAGATGCCTCCAAGGAGCTGGCCGGCAAAAAAAGCGCCGATCAGGACCGGGAAGGTGATGAACCGCCACCCGAGTCCGGAAAAAATTCGCAAGGCAATGACCCCGGGGATAGGAGCGTGAACAGCGAGAAACCACGCGGGGGAAAATTTCCTCGTCCGCGCCCGCCAGAAGCCGAAGGGAAGATTCAAGAAAAGTACTGCGATTGCGATTATCCAGAGGTTATGCACGGCAAGCTCCCTAAAACCTGAGTGACATGCAGGTGAGGCCACCGTCCATTTTTCGGGTCTCGCTCACATCCAGTTCAATGATTTCATAGCCTGCTTCATCCAGTTTCTTCCTCGTTTTTGGGAAACCGGCAGGCATGATGATAGTCCCGTTCAAAGCCAGGGTATTCGCGGCATACTCATCGCCGTCGTCCACCATGATCTTTTCATAGCCCTCCGGGAGAGAGAGGTCTGAAAATTCCCGGGTAACGAGGATGGTATTGTTGCCGAGATAGTTGATGCTCGATTTGAGGTGCAGGCCTGCCTTCACCGGAACCGATGACCAGGTATTCCCGTATTTTTCCAGGATCCGGCCCAGTTGCTGTGCACCCTGCTTGTTTGTGCGATGTGATATGCCGATGAGAAAGTGGCCTTCCATGGCCAGGACATCTCCCCCGTCAACACTTCCCGGGGCATGAATGCGTTCAACTCTCCGGTATTGGGCGAGGACCGGCTCAATGGTCTTTTCCTCTCCTCTCCTAGACCGGGCGCCGGGCCTGGTAATGACGGCCACGTCGGGCGTCACGATGGCGGTGTCCTCAACAAAATATGCGTCCGGATATCCTGGCAGAGGCTCCAGTTCAATGACGGCAAGGCCCAAGAGTGTCAGGGTGTTCACATAGGCCGTGTGCTGTTCTATCATCAACTGGTAATCAGGTGGGCCGAGTTTTGAACTGGTGAGGCCAGAGGCAAAATCGGTCCCCGGTTTCCTTGTTATGGCATGCGTAAACATCATTCCTTTCACCAAAATCCCTGGATCCTTTTCCTCTCCAATCCGTCAATTCAAGTGATTTTTCCCCATCATGTAGTTTACCGCCTTTTCCAGGCCGTCGATTGTCAACTCGAACATGGGAAAGATTTCACGGATCATCCCGATGGTCCGGGTATAGGGCCATTCCTGTTCCATCTTCGGGTTGAGCCAGATGGCAAAGGGGAACGTGGCGGCAATGAACCTCAACCGCTCATGGCTTGGCTTGTAGGTTCGCTCTTCAATATGGATGGAACCGTCGGTTGCCATGAGCTCATAGGGAGCCATGCTGGCATCGCCCACGATAATGAACCGGGTCTCCGGGTCTAAACGCGCCAGGTCATCCACCTTGAAGGGTTTCCTGTAGCGGGCCGGATCTTCCCAGAGGTTGTCATAAATGGTATTGTGAAAGAAAAAGGTCCTGAGCTCCTTGAACTGCGCCCGGGCGTGATTGAAAAGGGTCTGCACCAATTCCACATACGGGTCCATGGACCATCCGCCGTTGTCTATGGCAAGGATCACCTTGAGCCGGTCTTTCAGGCTCCGGTCAAAGATGATCTCTATTTCCCCGGCGTTTTTCATGGTGTGATAAATGGTTTCATCGATGTTGACCTGGTCTTTCGGCCCCACGGGAATCATATTCCTGAGGCGTTTCAGGGCCTCACCGATCTGGGCCTGGGTGAGCGGCCCTTCCTGGGAATAATCCCGGTATCGCCGGTCCATGGCCACCTTCACGGCAGATTTGTTCCGGGATACTCCGCCGACCCGCATGCCCCCGGGATGGTACCCTGAATGCCCCACCGGAGATGTCCCCCCTGTGCCGATCCACTTGCTTCCGCCGTGGTGTTCACCTGTCTGTTCCTTGAGGCGGTCCAGGAAATATTGAAGCAGTTCTTCAGGGCTCAATTTGCTCAGGGATTTCTCGTCCACCCCCAGGGCTTCGGCCAACTCCTTAGGGTTTTTCAGCCATTCATCCAGCAATGCCTGGGCCACGCGGGAGAGCTCGAATTCATCGGGTTCCTCCAGTTCCGCACCTTCGAAATGGTGGGCGAAGACCTGATCATAGAGGTCGAAATACCGTTCGCTCTTGACCAGGATGGAACGGGCAGCCGTGTAAAAATCATCAATAGAGGTGATGAGGCCCAGCTGAAGGGCCTTTTGCAGCCGCAAAAAAGACGTGGGAGAAACGGGGATACCCACTTGCTTCAAGAGATAAAAAAAATTGGTGAACATACCTTTTCCCTAGATCCTCATCCTGGAGACCGTCCCGCGGGCGATGGCATAGTCCGGGCTCTTCTTGAAAAGGACGCCAAGATAGGGAATGTCTCCCTTGACAAGGTCTTTTACCTTGAAATCCGGATCAGACTCCAGTGCCCGGATCCAATTGATGAGTTCCCTGGTCGCCGGCTTTTTCTCCACTCCCCGGAACTCCCTCATGCGGTAGAAGGCCTTCACGGAATTCTCGAGCAACTCTTTGCTGATGTCCGGAAAATGGACACTGACGATCTTTCGCATCATGTCCGGTTCCGGAAAGGCGATGTGGTGGAAGTTACACCGTCCCAGAAAAGGGTCTGACAGGTCCTTCTTGGCATTGGACGTGATGATAATCACCGGCCGGTGCTTGGCACGTATGGTCTTGTCGATCTCAATAATGTCAAACTCCATCTGGTCCAGGACGTCCAGCATATCGTCCTGGAAATCCGTGTCAGCCTTGTCAATTTCATCGATCAGCAGGACCACACGCTCATCCGCAACAAATGCCTGGCCGATTTTTCCCATCTTGATGTATTCTTCTATGTTGCTCACATCCCTGCTCGAATCGCCAAACCTGCTGTCGTTGAGGCGGGTTAGCGTGTCGTACTGATAAAGCGCTTCCACCAGTTTCATGCTGGACTTGACGTTCAGGACGATGAGCCGCATGTTGAGTGCCTCGGCGATGGCGTGGGCGAGCATGGTCTTTCCGGTTCCCGGCTCACCTTTCAGGAGCAGCGGCATTTCCAGGGCCATGGAAATATTGACGATCTTTGCCAGTTCCTCGTCCAGGACGTATTTTGAGGCCCCAGTGAACATCCCATTTGTACTCTCTACCTTCATACTTTTTCTCCTTCTCAAAGACGGTATTTTTTTCTGCAATGCGGACGTTGCTCTTACGGGAAGAGGGATTTCCCGGTCGCGACCCACTGTTGATTGCATTCTTCCATCAACAAAACATTAAGCTAACCATGATTCCGGTGCAGTCAAGATAAACCATTGGCCCCGGCGTGTCAAATAGCCGGACATGGTTTGCTTGTGGTTTTCCTTGTCACCGTTCTCACCCTGTTTTATGGTACCAGAGTTGTGATGGTCGTCCAAACGGCAAAACAGGGGGAGATATTGTATGCCGCTCGCATTTAAATCCATCAACCACGGGACCGTTGCGTTCGGGTTTTTCAATATTGAATCCGACATGCTCCTGCTGGAGCACTACTTTTTCTTTGCCAGAGACTTTTGTGCGTGGATATCCGAACTGGCAGAGATACAGGATGCCTCGAAGCATGAGACACGCTGGCCTGTCTTTGATATACCCCTTCGAGAAAATATCGGGGATCTGATGGGGGCCATTCACGGGTTTCATTTCAGTGGTTTCATCGGGGAACTTTACAAAAGATATCCCTTTCCTGCAAATCAGGAGCATTTCAAACAGAACCCTGAAGGGTATAAGACCAGGCAAGCAGTAGAAACGCTCATAAAGGGTTACTCGGTCCAGAAAGATATTCCCGTGATCCTGAACGTAAAAAGGGGGGAAGCGGCCGTTGGCGAATACCGGTTTAATCGAAAGGTGTTTCAGGACCTGCTCCTCTATGTATGGCAGGGTGGTTATCCCCGCTGGAAGGGGGATATGAGGCCGGAGTACGTAAGAAAAATGAAAGAAACCCTGGAAGCAAACCCTCACGGGCTCTTTGAAGGAATCTCTTTTCCCTGAAGGCCCAGCCCGAGTTTCTCACCCCTCTTCATCGCAAGAAATCCGGGCTAAAGACCCATGAATTTGGCAGCAATGTACTTCATAATTTCGCTGGTGCCGGCAAAAATGGACAGGACCCTGGTGTCTCTCCATGCCCGCGCGATGGGATATTCCTCACAATACCCATAGCCCCCATGGAGCTGCACACATCCGTCTGCCACGCGCATGGCCATCTCACAAATCCAGTACTTCGCCATGGACACATCAACGACAATGTTTCGGCCTTCCATGTGATCCACGATAAGCCTGTCCAGAAATGCCCGGCCCAGTTTTATCTCGGTTGCCATTTCAACGATCCTGAACTGGGTGTTCTGGAACTTTGAGATGGGCCGGCCAAAGGCAGTCCTTTCTTTGCAGTAGGCAATGGTCATGTCAAGCATCCGCTCAGCGGCCACCTGCCCTATGATAGAACAGATGAGCCTCTCCTGCTGGAGC
The DNA here is from genome assembly GCA_003646815.1 of Deltaproteobacteria bacterium. Lineage (GTDB taxonomy): Bacteria > Desulfobacterota > DSM-4660 > Desulfatiglandales > Desulfatiglandaceae > B46-G9. The sequence continues at coordinate 31,369 of QMLQ01000006.1, forward strand.
TTTTCCATGAGCATGAGAAACCCGCCGCCCTTTTGTCCCAAACGATTTGCCTTTGGCACCCGGCACTCATTGAAAAAAAGTTCTCCGGTGTCCTGCGCGTGCCAACCCACTTTTTTTATCTTTTTCCCCTTCTCGAAGCCGGGAGTGTTCGCCTCCACGAGGTACAGGTCAATGGCCTGGTAGGGATTTTCAACCGCAGGATCCTTGGTTGCCAGGACCACAAGATCGCAGTTGAGTGCGTTGCTGATAAATGTCTTCTGGCCGTTGATGACCACGTGATCACCGTCTTCAACAGCACTGGTCCTGATGGCCGCCAGATCACTCCCGGTATTGGGTTCAGTCATGGCCACGGCCGTGATAATGTCCCCGGAGACGCACCCGGGCAGGTACTTTTGTTTGAGTTCTTCAGAAGCGTAGGACGTTATGTAGGGAACTACGATATCGCTGTGGAGGGGAGATGCGAGACCGGTAAAGCCTGTCCTTCCTAATTCTTCGGTGAGGATGACGGAGTAGAGGAAATCGGCTCCCACTCCGCCGTACTCCTCGGGTACGTCCGTGCAGAGGAAGCCCTGTTCACCCATCTTTTTCCAGACGCTCCTGGGAACAATGCCGGCTTCTTCCCATTCTTCAATGTGAGGAGTGACCTCCTTTTCAAAGAATTTCCTCACGGCATCCCGGAATATGTTGTGCTCCTCGGAATATTTTATCACATCCATTTACCTTCTCCTTCCGGCTGTTCATGGGACCTATCATCCCTTCTCATTTCGGAGAGAGCAAAAAAACCTGGCAGTCTCAATTTGTTTCAAATTACCGGCCTTCACTGATCTCAGCAAGGTACCTGTCATCATAACCTGGGTGAAGCAAAGTGGAGCCGGGTTAATCTTTATATTTTCCGATGATGGCAATACTGCACACGTTCATGAACGGTACTCCCCCAAGGTTGTGGGTAAGGCCGTACCGGGGATTGGCAATCTGCCGCTCCCCGGCCCTTCCGTGCAACTGGAGGTACATCTCGTAGAGCATACGCAGGCCTGAAGCGCCGATGGGATGGCCGAAGCATTTGAGGCCCCCGTCCACCTGGCAGGGTACCCCCCCGCCGTCGCGGTCATAGAAGCCGTCCATCACATCCTTGACCGCCTGTCCCCGTTCCGAGATATGGAGATCTTCGTAGGTAACCAGTTCCGTGATGGAAAAACAGTCATGAACCTCCATCATGCTTATCTCCTCTCTCGGATTTGTTATTCCCGCCTCCTCGTACGCCCTGGTGCTGCAACGATCAGTGGACATGAAGTGATCGCCATCCCAGTTGTTGAAACCCATTTCCTCTCCGTTGCTCAGGGCAAGTTGCAAAGCCTTCACCGTGATAAAACCCTTTTTGCCCAGGGCCTTTGCCTTTTCGACCGTGGTAACGATAGCGCAGGCCGAACCGTCACTGACACCACAGCAATCAAAAAGGCCGAGGGGATGCGCAATAATGGGGGCTCCCATGACCTGTTCCTCGGTCACCTGCTTTCGCAGATGGGCCTTGGGGTTCAGTGCCCCGTTGGCATGGCTTTTCACGGATACGTGGGCGATGGCCCTTTTCAAGACGCCGTCAGGGATATTGTATTTTGCTGCATAAGCCGTGGCCAATTGCGCGAATGCACCTGGTGCTGTCACGTTCGGCCACCACAACCAGGCCAGAGATCCCCACCCAGACCCGGGATTCGGGAGACCTCCGTATCCGGTATCTTTCAGCTTTTCCACTCCCAGAGCCAGGGCCATGTCATAAGCACCTGAGGCCACGGCATAGACAGCGCCCCTGAAGGCCTCTGTCCCGCTCGCACAGTAATTTTCGGTCCTGGTTACCGGGATAAAAGGTAATCGCAACGTGGTTGACAGCGGCAGTGCACTCTTTCCCACATTGATCTCTTCTATACAGGTCCCCAGCCATGCGGCCTCGATTTCATTTTTTTCGATCCCCGCGTCCGCAATGCACTCGGTGAAGGCCTCCACCATGAGTTCTTCCGCTCCCACGTCCCACCGTTCTCCGAACCGCGTACAGCCCATGCCGATGATTGCGACTTTGTCTCTGATTCCTGTAGCCATGTTCATTCCTCCGTTAAAACTTGAACAGCTTTTCAACGAGCTGGGATTTCATGAGGTCACCTTCAACCATGAGTTTTCCTGTTGTAAAGGCCTTCATGGCATTCAGCTCTCCTTTTATCAATTTGACAAAATCAGCATCCGCCATTTTAATGGTACTGGTCGGGCTTTCATGGGTCCCTCTCGTCACGCTGCATGAACCCTCTTTCACCGTGGCATACCAGGACCCGCCGTCGGGCCCTGAAATATGGAACTGGAACACCACATCAACCCCCGCGGCCCTGTCCGCCTGAAACGCCTCGGGTAAACGATCAAAAACAGTCTTGACCGTGAGCCCATCCCCTCCGTTCCCCTTCTGGGCCTTTTCTCCCCCGGGCTCAAACGCTCCCAGCATGGGGCCGAAGGCGGCCGTGGCATTTGCGAACTCCTGTCCATCTTCCACGGAATTGATGGCTTCCCAGTTCCTGGGGATATCGTCCGGTCTGGGCACCGTGGAACCTTCTCCCACGACCGTGCCTTTTCCGGTCACAATAGCCACCCGGTTGAAATATCCCATACCTGCGTTTATGATAAGGCCCGTATCAGCACATTCCTCTGACGAGAGATAGAGCACCAGCGGGGCCACAAATTCGGGTTTGAGTTTCTCCAGGAGGTCCGGGGGAAGAATATCCTGCGTCAGCCTCGTGGCCGCAATGGGGGCCACCGTGTTAACCTTGATATTGTGCTTTTCC
>QMLQ01000007.1 GCA_003646815.1 Deltaproteobacteria bacterium
AGCTTAGAACTCGTTACGCATCCTGCAAAAAAAACAGCAACAAAAAGAAACATAACAATGTGAATTTTTTTCAAAAACATGCCTAGCCTCTTTTCCCGTGGGATAACCCTCTCTTTGATCCGGGAATCCCTGCTCAAAATCGATTCCAAAAGATTGGGTATTAAGCACAGGAGGTGCTCCCAAGTCAAGCCAAAATTTCCCCCACTCATGAAAAAAAGGTTTCGTGTCGGGGCCTGGTGAGGCAAAGGTTAATCAACTCATCGATAATGGCAGTGCCCATGCAAACGACGGTGTCCGCTCCTCCCCAGTAAATCTTGACGGTGCCGTCCTCTTCGGGCACTGCACCGCAGGTAAATACAACGTTATGCACGTAGCCGGTCACCTCCCACGGATCCTCCGGTTGGACAATCCAGTCGTCCGCGATGCCGAGAACCCTGGCGGGGTCGTCCAGGTCATGAAGGGCCACACCGAGCCGGTATATTGCCCCGTCCATGGTCCTGAAGACACCGTGGAAGATGTTGAGCCAGCCCTTGTCCGTCCTGATGGGCGTGGCACCGGGTCCCACTTTCATCTCGTCCCAGTGGTAGGTTACCGGCTTGATAAGAACACTGGAATCTCCCCAGTGGATAAGGTCGGGCGAATAGGAAATCCATATGGACCAGGGCAAAATCTCGGAATGGGGCCGGTCCAGCCGGGCATATCTTCCCCGGAACCGGCCCGGGAAAATAACCACGTTCCGGTAGTCGGCCTGGGTAATCATGGCAATTCGCTCAAGATGCACAAAATCCCTTGTTCGGGCCAGACCAACCCTCACGCCCTGCCGCGAATAAGCGCTGTAGGTAACAAGGTATTCTCCATCCATCGCGCAGATGCGTGGGTCCTCCACGCCGTATTCTTCAGAGGATGCGAACGGTTCTTCCCTAGCGGTAGTAAAAAACGGCTCGGGCCGCACTTTGAAATGGATGCCGTCAATGCTCTCAGCAATCCCGATGATGGAGCGGCCGTTTCGGAGGTGGGAACGAAAAAGCATCACGTATTGTTCCCCGTGTTTCACTACTCCCGCGTTGTGCACGGTCTCCACCGGGTACGGTACGTCGTGCTTGGTCAGGATGGGATTTTTTTCATACCTCTTGATAAGAATTTTTCCTGTTTCCATTTTCTCCTGCAAGTATCTTTTCATAAACATGGATATAGTCATCCACCATCCGTTCCACGGTGAATCTCTTCTCCACCCATCTCCTGCAATCCCTCCTGTCGATTTCCCGCACTCGTGGGATGACCTGTGCCATTTCATCTGCATCGGCCACCAGAAATCCCGTGTGGCCATGATTGATCACCTCGGGCATACTGCCGCGGTTCACCGCAAGAACCGGCGTACCGCACGCCATGGCTTCCACCACGGAAAGGCCAAAGGGCTCGTCAAAATTGATGGGATGGAGCAGGGCGTATGCCTGGCCGAGAAGATCGTCCCGTTTTTTCGGGCCGGCGCTCCCCACATACGTTATATGGTTGTTGTCCAAAAAAGGCTCCACTTCATGCCTGAAATAATCTTCATCCTGGATAATGCCCGCGATGATGAGTTTCATTCCGGTCTTTCGGGCGATTTCGATGCACTCCTTGGTCCCTTTTTCGTGATGCACACGGCCGAAAAAAAGGAGGTAATCTCCGGATTCGGGTTGAAAGTGAAACTGGGAGAGATTAATCCCGTGATGAACAGTACCGATGTAATGGAGCTGAGGGTTCCGGTCCGCTTCGCTGATGGCAACATAATAGGCTCGACCGTCATATTTCTTGTACACTGGCAGGATCCGGAGTGAAGAAAACCCGTGGATCGTGGTAACTACGGGGGTGGCAGTCATGTTCATGTACGTGAGGGGGAGGAAATCAAAATGGTTATGGATCAGATCGAATTCATTACCTCGCTCAAAGACTTCCGAGATATGGAGACATTCCCAGACTTTCGGCAGGAGATCCTTGTCCTCCTCGTACCCCCTCGGGCAGACCCCCACAAGCTTTGCCCTTGTTTTTGAATCTTTGGTGGCGAACAGGGTTACATCCACGCCACGTTGTACCAGCCCCTCGGTCAGGAGTGAAACCACATTTTCCCAGGGCCCGTAATGGGTTGGCGGGGTACGCCACGCAATGGGGGAAAGCATGGCTACTTTCATCTGTTCACTCCAACGCCTTGTGGTTGTGATCAACGAGCCAGTCCAGCAGATCGGACACGCGTGCCGTTGCCAGGGCGAGGCATTTATCGGCCCCGCCGTAATAAAGGCGCATCTCATCCCCCTCGGTCACCCAGCCACATGGAAATACAACCTTGTCCACGTCTCCAGATACCTCGTATTCCGTTTCAGGGGCAAAAACCCATTCATCGGAGCGGGCAAGCAACCTGGCAGGATTTTCCAGGTCGAGCAGTGCAAGACCGAGGCGGTAGAGACAGCCGCTCGCTGTGGACCGAACCCCGTGATACAGTATGAGCCAGCCCTTTTCAGTCCGGATGGGGGGAGGAGAAAGACCTATTTTGTCCGCGTCCCACCAGCCCCCCCGCCGCGCGGCAATGACAATTTGGTGATCACCCCAGTGTTTCATGTCCGGGCTGAAAGAAATCCAGATGTGGGAGCCGACCCCGCTAAATCCAGATACAGGGCGATGCAGCATGGCCCACCTGCCGCCGAACCGAACCGGGAAAAGGGCCGCATCCTTGTCTTCAGGGGGCATGACAACCCCCTTCCGTTTGAAGGACTTGAAATTGCCGGTCGTGGCCAGGGAAACGAGAGGGCCGCCTTTCGAATAGGACACATAAACCACCGCCCAAAGTTGCAACTCCTCAATGTACGTAATCCGGGGGTCCTCAATGCCCCAAGCGTCCTCGGGATGGTTCGCGGGATCGGGCAGAAACGAGGGAACGGCATCTATGGTCCAGTTGCTCACCCCGTCCCGGCTGGTGGCCACTGTGAGGTGCGAAATGCCGCGGCGGTCCTCCACCCGCATGAGAAGAAGGGTCTTGTTGTCGATCTGTGTCGCCCCGGCATTGAACACGGAATTTGCCTGGTAGGGTATGTCCTTTGCCTGGATGATGGGATTTCCCGGGTATCTCTTGAAAAGCTCCTGAAATCGGTGATCAGACATTTTTCCTCCCCCTGATAGGTACAATTCCCGCAGCAGGGTCGCCGGAGCGAACCGCCTCTTTTTCACACGTTTGAAGATCAATATTGCCGGCTGTTTCAGCAGAGACCTGCATGGCTCTGAGCTGGTGGAGATGGAGGAGTGACAGAATCCACGCAAGGGTTGATTCCGCTCCCTGGTTCCGGTTGGATCCATCTGCATTGAGGCCGTCGCAGCACCCGCCCGTCAGATAATCATACAGCGGCGTCTGCAGGTCGTTCCGGCCGAGGAACCAGTCCAGGCAACGCTGAGCATGCGATATCCACTTGTCATCCTTCGTGACATTGTATGCCTCACGGCAGGCCTCGATCATGCCGAGAGCCTCAATGGGCTGTTGATCGAAGCGGGCCCTTTCCCCGCCCCGGGGGTACCAACCATGGTTTCCGATCGGAACAAAATGGCCCTTGGGATCAGTCTGGATATACATCAGCCATTCAAGGGAACGGAGACCTGCGTCCAGCATATCACCTCTCTGCAACCACTGCCCGGACAGAATCAAGGCCTGGGGTATTTTACCGTTTGCATATGTAAGGGTATCTTCTATCCATGGCCAGTCATCTGTTGCGCAATCCTGGTACAGCGTAAACAAACGATTGGCAAGCTTTTCCCTGGCCCTTCGAACTTCGCTGTCCCCACTGAACTTCCTGAGATACGCATGGATGCCCACCAGGCCGAACGCCCAGGCCCTCGGGGCCGTAAACTGAAGCAGGGCCGGCAATGCCTTTTCAAAAACAGAGAGGGCCGCACCTGTGAGGTGGTCGGATCTCGACAAGGCGATTCCCTCTCCCAACCCCCAGATGGCACGCCCGTGGCTGTCCTGGGAACCCTCTTCTTCCACCCATCTCCGATCGTAGCCCATGAAATTTCTGAAACGACCCGTGCTCTCATTAAAGGCGTGGTGCAGGAAGCTCACATAGGTACAGGCGAGATCGGTGATCCTTTCGCTGTCGTGAATAATGTCCTGGGCCATGAGCACTGCAATAAGGGCCCGGGCATTGTCATCAGTACAATATCCATGATGCCGGTCCGGGACCATGAACTTTGCATGCTGTAAAATACCCACATCGTCGGTCAGACGGATAAGGTGATCAAGTTTGGGCTGGGGCATTTCCCTGGGCACCGCCTCCATGGTCTTTGCCTTGAATACGGCTCGGGGCCTGCTCTCCCTCTCCTGCTTTACATTCTTGAATACCTCCAAGTAACTGCGCGCCACTTCTTTCCACACCATCTGTCTGCAATAGGTGTAGGCCCGTTTCCTCATGGCATGTCTTTCCACCTCATGGGCAAAAAGATCATTTACCTGGGCGGCCAACGCTTCCGGGTCCTCAAAGGGAACAATCCTTCCCCGACCGTTGCCCAACATTTCTTCCGCGTACCAGTAGGGAGTGGATATGGTGGCTTTTCCGGTTCCCAGGGCATACGCCAGTGTCCCCGAGACGATCTGCTCTCTTTTCAAGTAAGGGGTGACATAGATGTCAGCTGCGCCAAGAAATTCGCACAATTCCTTCAAGTCCACAAAACGATTATGGAACAGCAGATGCTGATCCACTCCGAGTTCCCGCGCGCGCTGCTGCAATGAAAACCGGTAAGCCTCTCCCTGTTCTTTCTTCACATGGGGATGGGTGGCACCCAGCACGATGTAAACCACTTCCGGGTGATTCTCGACTACATGGGGCAATGCATCAATCATGTATTCAATGCCCTTTCCCGGGGAAAGCAACCCGAACGTGAGGACGACCTTACGTCCTTCCACTCCGAATTGATCCTTGTAATAATTGGGGTCCACAAAGGGTACATCGGGGATACCGTGATGTATTTTCAGAAGCTTTTCCTCCTGGATGGAATAGACTTCCCTGAGAATTTCTTTTCCCCGGTCACTCATCACAATCATCCGATCTGAGAGTTGAGCGATCCTCTTCAGAACGGCTGACTGACCGCGGGTAGGATTTTGAAGCACCGTATGGAGAGTGGTAACCACGGGCATTCGCAGGTTGGACAGGAATTCGATAATATGAGACCCGTTGTCTCCTCCGAAAATACCGAACTCGTGTTGCAGGCACACGACGTCCACCTGGTTCATGTTCAGGAAATCAGCCGCCAGGCGATAGTCTGACAGTATTTTGTGGTTCAGTTCAAAACGCACCTGCGCAGGATAACGGTATCCTTCAGGCACATCATTCATTACCACTGCCCAGCATTCCATGTCATGACCTTCTTCTGCCAATGCGTTCAGAAGATCCGACGTAAAGGTGGCAATACCGCACTGCCGGGGAAGATGATTCCCTACCAGGGCAATCTTGCGGGGACCTGATCTGCACACGGTTGTTTGAATCATGATCATTTACCTCCCGGACTTTCCAGTTTTTCAGCCCGAAATAGGGTCAAGGCCGCTTTTTCGCTGGGTTGCACACCGATTGCCGAATCGTTTCCTCCAACAATCTCTACCGTATCTCCGTCCCGAAGCACGCGACCCATATGCGCGATTTCCCCGTTCACCCTTATGACAAACGGCGGGGAAACTTCCGGGTTGGCCCTCTCCACAAAATCTTGGACCGTGGCATTCTCAGGGAGCCTTAGGATCTGGCCTCCGTTTCCGAAAATCACGAGGCGGTCATGGTATACCTGCCGGTACAGAAGCTCCATAAACCCGTCCGAGTCCGGTGCGTTCCTGTGCTGATCCACAAGACTTTCAATCCAGCGGGATTGCTTGTGATTATTGGCCGCCGCCGCTTCTGCGCTTTTGTAACGCCAGTGGGCTGCCACACCATATTCTGCTTCCATATGCATGAGCACGGTCCGAATCTGGAATTCAATGGGTTTATGGGAAATGTCACGTACCGGGTAGACACAAGTGTGGAGTGATTGATACCCATTTTCCTTTGGAAGGCCTATGTAGTCATCAAATGTACCGGGTATAGGCCTGAAGTGGGAATGCAGCAATCCGAGGACACTATAGCACTCCGGGACAGAGGAGACGATAATGCGCAGTCCAATACGATCCATGATATCCTGCAGGCTCGCACCGTATCGGGTCATCTTGGAGTAGATTCCGTAAAGGCTCTTGGTCCGGCCCTGGACTTCACCTTCAATACCATTTTTCTCCAGGAGGCGTTTGACACCGTCCATGAGTATTTTGAGACACCGGTCATCTTCGCTCTGAATCGGGGCAACTTGTTGTTTCAAATCCCGGTACGTATCGGGATAAAGGATGCGAAAACTCTTTTCCTCCAGTTGCTTCCGCAACATACTCAGACCGAGTCGGTCAGCCAACGGTACATAAAGATCCAGGGTCTCCCGGGCCAGATTTCGGCCGCTTTCTTTCGTGGGCTCCGAGACGTGCTCAAGTTCCATCAACCGGAAGGCGAGCCGCAGGACCACCTTGCGGGGATTGCCGGTGAAGGAGGCAAGAAGCACATGGATATCTTTCCTTCGATGGGGTTCCGTGTCGGTGCGAAGTGCGGCGGGGCTGCCGAACTCTGCCAGGGTTGAAGCAACGGTTTCGCCAAAAGCCTCTTTGATTTCGGGAAGTGGGATGCCTGCATGCCAGATGGTGGGTGCCAGGAGGGCTGCTGCAAGCGTTACGGCATCGGCTTTTTGATCGAGCAGAAGCCCAGCGACATTGTACAGGGGATGCCTTTGTCCCTGCAGTTTTTCCGTTGCAAAGTCGTGAGCCCTGCGGACAAGCTCGGCCTCTTCCGGGCCGAATGCATTTCTTACTTTTTCTAAAAACAGGCGGCTGTTCGCCCAATTCTGCCAATCTCGTCCCATCTGACCGAAATGTTACATCATTGGTTCAGGGTTCCGGAATGGGACCCTGACAGCCTGAGTATTCCAAGTCCAGTGTGCATGACCCGTCTTGGGAACAAGCGCACAACTCAGTAATATTTTAAATCATAATTGGGAAAAATCAAGAGGGAGCTCGTGCCTTTTACCTGCTGTTCTCCGGCTCCCTGGAACAAAGCCGGTAGGGTTTTTTTATTGAAAGCAATTGCATTGCCTTTCTCTGATGAATACCTTAGTATTTATCAGACAGCGATTTTTTGGGATTCTACAATAGAGCACCAGTGTAAGGTAAGGACAGCGTTTTATGAAACAGATTATTCTGGGAACAGCAGGCCACATTGATCACGGAAAAACATCCCTTATCAGGGCACTCACCGGCATCGATACAGATCGCCTGAAAGAGGAAAAGGAACGGGGCATTACCATTGAACTGGGTTTTGCACACCTGGAGCTGCCGGGGGGCAAACTCCTTGGCATCGTGGATGTCCCTGGTCATGAGAAGTTTGTTAAGAATATGGTGGCCGGCGCCACCGGTATAGACCTGGTAGCCCTGGTGATCGCCGCGGACGAAGGCGTTATGCCGCAGACCAGGGAACACCTTGAGATCTGCCAACTGCTGGATATTCACCACGGCCTCGTGATTCTCACCAAGATTGACATGGTGGACGAGGAATGGCTCGAACTTGTGAAGGAAGACGTCCAGGAATATCTCTCCGAGACGTTCCTTGCAGACGCCCCAATCGTTGAAGTGTCATCCGCCACCGGTGAAGGTATCGACAAACTGATCTCGATCCTGGATGTACTCGCACAGGGAATCCCTGAGAAGGAAGTGGGGCACGTATTCCGGCTTCCCATCGACCGCGTGTTTTCCATGAAAGGGTTCGGCACGGTCATCACCGGGACGGCCGTGTCCGGGCGGATCAAGACAGGAGAAGAGGTCACCATCTACCCCCAGGAAATCCAATCACGGATACGGGGAATACAGGTGCATAACCAGGAAGTCGAAGAGGTCAGGGCCGGTCTTCGCACTGCGGTCAATTTACAGGGTATTGAAAAAGCGGTGATTCACCGCGGCCATGTCCTCGCTACGAAGGGTTCCATGAAACCCACATTCATGATGGACGTTATTCTTGACCTTCTTTCCAGCGCCCCGAGGAAACTCAAAAACCGGGCAAAGGTGCGGTTCCACACCGGCACCTCCGAGATCATCTCAACCGTCGTCCTCCTGGACAGGGATGAACTGGCGCCGGGACAAACCTGTTTTGCACAAATCCGGCTGGATGAGCCGACCGCTGTGCTCAGAAAGGACCGATACGTGTTGCGCAGTTATTCTCCCGTGCGGACCATCGGCGGCGGGGAAATTCTCAATGCCCTCCCCCGGAAAAAGAAACGGTTTTCCGATAGCTCTCTCACTGAAATGAAGACCCTTCACCAGGGGGATCCGGCGGAAATCGTGGAGCTCTTCGTGGGTCAGGGACGTTTCATGGGAATGGAACAGGACCAGTTGCCTTTTCTCACCAATACGAACAAGAAGCGGCTTGAAGATATCCTGAACGGTCTCATGGCAAAAAACCGAGTAGTCCGGTTTGACAAGGAAAACAGGGTATTGATCCGTGCGGATTTCCTGGAGAAGGCCCGGAACGAGCTCCTCGACACCATCGCAGAGTATCACCGGAAATTTCCCCTGAAAGTGGGGCTCCCAAAAGAAGAACTCCGGTCAAGGACAACCGGATCAAGAAATCAGAAACTTTTCAACTTCCTCATCAATCAGCTTACCAAAGAGGGCCGGATCGTGCAGGAAAAGGATCTGGTACGCCTGGTGGATCACCGGGTTACTCTTGCGGCCGATCAGCAGGAAGCCCGGAAGAAAATTGAGGAAATATATGTCAAGAGCGGGCTTCAGCCCCCTTATTTCAAGGAGATAAAAGACGAGTTCCCCGGCAATACGGCCTTTGAGGTCCTTGAGTTGATGCACAAAGAAGGATCACTGATCAAGGTCAAGGAAGACCTCTATTTCCATAAGCAGGCCGTCGAAAAACTGGAAAAAGACCTCGTAGGATTTCTCAAGGAGCACAAAGAGATCACGACACCCCAGTTCAAAGAGATGACGGGAACATCACGCAAATACACCATTCCCCTCATTGAATATTTTGATCGATCCCAGGTCACCGTGCGGGTCGGGGACAGCCGGGTCCTGAGAAGAAAATGAGTTTTTTGTATGAAAAAGGCCCCTGGTAATCTTCGCTCAGCACTGGCATTGGGAGCCAGCGAACATATCGCCATTGTCGGCGGGGGAGGAAAAAGTACGCTCCTTTTCGCCCTGGCAAGGGAGTTGCGCCGCCAAAGCCTTAAGGTCGTCACCACAACCACCACGAACGTCTGGCTGTGGGAGAGGGACCAGGCCCCGTGGGCCTTGTATCTTTCCGAGGAGGCCTCCTGGGAGAACCTACTCAAAGAAGCCGTTGAGAAACAGGGTCACGTGTTCGTAAGCAGGGAAGCCCTCTCTTCAGGAAAAGCGGCGGGGATCTCAAAGGATATGGCTGATGCCCTGTTTCAGGAACCCTGGGTGGAGTACCTGCTTGTGGAGGCGGACGGTGCTGCCGGACGGCCGGTCAAAGTGCCCATGCCTCATGAACCGGTCATTCCTGATTCGGCTACGGCGGTGATTGCTGTTGTGGGACTTGATGCCCTTGGTTCTGCGTGTACCGAAAAAAACGTGTTCCGGATCGATGAATTCAGAAAGATCACCGGGCTCAAATCCCAAAACAGGATAACACCGGAGGCCCTGGTGAAGATATTTGCGCACCGGAAAGGCATTTTCAAGGAATCACCCGAAAAGGCCCGCCGGATAGTCTTTTTGAACAAGAGTGATATCTGCGAAGATCTGGAAGAAGCCCGAATACTGGCGCAGCATATCGTTCAATTGCCTGATGCTGCGGTGGACAGGGTGGTATTGGGGTCACTCCACAATGAGGAATATAATGTTATTTTGGGAGAAGAGCGGTGAAAGAAATCTATGATAGAGCGGTTGAAGAATCGAAAAAGGGGAATGTTTCCGTCTTGGCGACAATCATCAAGCAGGCTGGTCCATCTCCCCGCGGCATCGGCGCAAAGTGCCTGCTGACGAAAGACGGCACTCTTATTGGAACGGTCGGTGGCGGGCGCCTGGAAGCGGAAGTCCTTGGCAAAGCCCCCCAGGTGCTGCAATCCGGCGTACCGGAGGTGCTGAGCTTTCATCTCAAAGGGACCGATGTTGAGGACACGGATATGCTGTGCGGCGGTGATGTGGAGGTCTTTCTTGCCCCCCTTTCCCCGAAAGACGTGTCTCTCCCTTCCTTTTTAGACGCAGTCCTGAAAATCCATCGGCGCGGCGGCGAGGGATTGATCGCGACGGTTGTTGACCCTGAAACATGGCAGGGAGAGAAGGCACCCTTGCTCTTTCTTACCAGGGAAGGCGGACAAACAGGAAGTATGCCGCACTATCACGACCTCGAAATGGAATTGAAAAACAATTTAGAGACACTCCTAAAAGAGCGGCTCCCCAAAATTTACACCTTTTCCGTAAGTGGAACATCGCTGAACGTCTTTGTGGAGCCGGTCATATCGAACCCGGTTCTGTTTATTTTTGGCGGCGGACATGTGTCCCAGCAGATTGTACCCCTGGCGGCCCGGGTCGGATTCAACGTGACCGTTATCGACGACCGGGAGGAATTTGCAGATCCTCGTCTTTTCCCGGACGCGAAAGAAGTCGTAAAACTCGGGTTTGAGGATGTGGTGGATAACCTGCCCGTGAATAAATCCTCCTTCCTTGTAATTGTTACCCGAGGGCACAGTTTTGACAAGGAAGTGCTGGCCCAGGCCCTGCGGACGAATGCCCGGTACGTGGGAATGATCGGAAGCAGACGAAAGCGGGATATTATTTATCAAAGGCTCCTGGAGGAAGGATTCACCCTGGAAGATCTTGCGCGGGTCCATTCGCCCATAGGGCTCAGCATCGGGGCGGAAACCCCTGCGGAGATCGCGGTCAGCATCGTGGCGGAACTCATACAAGAGAGGGCAGGAGGATAGGAAAAGAAGGATAAAGGACGAATGTGAAGGGCCGTGATTTGTTGGGATTGAAAAGGCATCGATTTGGTCAGAAATGCACCAAGAGGGAGAAAAGAGCATGAGTTACAAGATTGATGATTCATACCAGGGATGGCTGTGGGAAAAGCTGGGTGAGAAATGTGTTGAAAACCTCAAGAAGCACGGGTTTGACGCTCACCTCGTAGAGACGGTTGATAAAGCAAAAGACCTGATCCTGAAAATGATCGGCGACTTCGAAACATTCGGCTTCGGGGGGTCTGATACGACCCGCGCGCTCGGGGTCATGGAAGAGCTGAAAGACAAGGGCAAGACCATCCATGACCACTGGCAGGAGGGGCTGAGCAGGAAAGAAGACCTGGAGATCCGGCTCCTGCAGGGCCGCTGCGACTGCTTCCTTTGCAGCGCCAATGCGATCGCCGCAACAGGCGAAGTGGTCAACGTGGACGGCATCGGCAACCGTACTAACGGCATGACCTTCGGGCCGAAAAAGGTGGTAATTGTTGCCGGCATGAACAAGGTGGCTCAGGACCTCCACGGGGCCCTGCGGCGCATCCGGGAAGTGGCCGCCCCCATGCGGGCGAAAAGCCTCGGTATGCAGACACCCTGCGCGGAGACGGGCTTCTGCACCGACTGCAACGCGCCCCAGCGCATCTGCCGCGTCACCACCATCCTTCACCGGAAGCCCATGCTCACGGACGTAAGCGTAATCCTGATCAACAAGCCCCTGGGTTTTTGATCATGGCCAGGCACAGTCACTCGTTTGTTGATGAATATGACGGTTTTGTAGGCTTCGGTTTCAACCGCGAAGTGGACGAACACACCCTGACGTACTATCTTCAGAAGTTTTCAGACGATGAATTCATTGCGCTCATGAGGACCAGGATGTCCCGGGAAGACATGGAAGCGCTCTTTGACCATCTCAACGAGATCATGAAGCGCTACCTGAAAGATGAGGAATACCATCGCTACTTCCTGAAAGACAAAGAGCACGGGTAGCATATCATTCCGCGCTGTCTGAAAAACGGCCGAGGATCTCCTTGTATGTGTTCAAGGCACGATCCCCGAAACAGACGAAAATAACCTTTTCAAGGGTCTGGTCACCTTCCAGGAACTTCCTGGTCTCTCTGAGCGCGATCTCAGTGGCCCGCTCCAGGGGGAACCCATAGGCCCCGGTGCTGATGGAGGGGAACGCCACGGTCTTCGCCCCCAGGTCAACGGCCGCCTTGAGGCTGTTGCGGTAGCAGGAGGCCAGGAGTTGCTCTTCGTTCCTGTTCCCCCCGCGCCAGATGGGCCCCACCGTGTGGATCACCCATTTGGCCGGAAGCCGGTACCCCTTGCTGACGCGTGCCTCTCCGGTGGGACACCCGCCGATCTGCCGGGTCTCTTCCAGGAGTTCGGGTCCTGCCGCCCGGTGGATGGCGCCGTCAACTCCGCCGCCTCCCAGGAGGGAATTGTTTGCCGCGTTGACAATGGCGTCCACCTCCTGCTTCGTGATATCCCCTTCAATGATCGTGATCCTTTCTTCCATCGCAATCACCTCCCAACCCGGATAAAAACCCGCCGGGGGCGGGCAAACCGGCAATAACCTAATAAATTATTTTACTCTTCTTTGATAAAATGAATCCAGAAAAAAGTGGAAAAAGGTTGTGTTGGATTTTAAGACTGATATGTCGCGAATCGCAACAGCAAGGTATGTTCTTGATATTGCTCATATAGAATGGCGTCAGCCATTGCAGAGAGCCCAATGATAAGAACACGCCGTCTTGAAACACATCACAAGGCGGCAAACCTTTTTTCTGGAAGCCAGGCATTGGAGAATGAATAGCGTTTAATATCAATAGGTTATCCTGTTGCCTCCTGTTCTGGCATCTATCTTGCTCTTTATCGGGGCAAACATACATTCTTGAAAAAAGGAGCGAGGAAAATGGCAAAAAAGATGAAAGAAAATGTGCGGGATCGAATCGGATATGGCTCTTCCTACAGGAAGGGGGCGTCTCATGACTTGAAGGAAAAAGAAGAAATTGGGGCGGTCTTAGGCGGCCAGGTCTGGATGGTAAGGCCGGATAAAAAAGGACAGAGCGCCAATCCCTGTATCTGGATGCAGGCTGGTGTTGTAGCCTTCAAAAATTGCAACAATTTTTATGACTGTACCACCTGTAAATACGATCTGGGAATGCGGAAGAAGGCAGCACAGGGGAAACAAATAACCTGGCAGGATGCCATGAGGAGACGATCGGGCCTGGAAAGGGCCTGCCGTCACAGCCTTACCAACAGAATCGCAAAACGGCAGTGCGCCTATGATTATGAATGCTCCCATTGTGATTTTGACCAGTTTTTTGAGGATGTCTGGACAACCAAAACCAGGAAACTGCCGACCGAGGTGCACAGGGTCAAAGGCTTTGAAGTTCCTATGGGATACTATTTTCACAACGGGCATGCATGGGCTCGCATTGAAAGTGGCGGTTATCTCCGGGTAGGAATGGATGATTTTGCCTTGAAGCTGCTTGGAAAAGCAGATGCGCTGGACCTCCCTCTCATGGGAAAAGAGCTGGATCAGGATGCTCCCGGGTGGGGATTGCGAAGGGGCAACAATGCAGCCGATGTGCTCTCTCCAGCTGGAGGAGTTATCGTCGAGGTGAATTCCAGCGTGAGAGAAGACTCCGGCCTGACCAACCGGGAACCGTATGGTGAGGGATGGCTCTTTGTACTCCGCAATCCTGATCTCAAGAAGGCCATGAAAAACCTGATGGACGACACAACCGGTCTTGAGTGGATAAACAGTGAAGTCGGCAAACTGGAAGAGATGATCGAGGATGTGGCGGGTCCACTGGCTGCTGACGGCGGACATCTTGCCAACGACGTTTTCGGGAACCTGCCGGATCTGGGCTGGGGAAACCTGACCAAAACATTCCTCAAAACCTGATCGGATAAAGAAAGCAGGAGCCTTGAACCCGAGGGATGATCCATGGAAAAGCGCTATGTCTAAAAGAACAAAGGAAAAACAAGCTGCAGGGCAAGAAGACCGGTGCATCTGGATGCATGCGGGGGTCGTCAGCAAAAAATATTGTGAGCGGAACTACCGATGCACCGATTGTGTCTTCGACCAGGCATTGCGACGCGCTGCCGGTAAAAAACGAAGCGGCCTCGTCTCCTGGCAAGACAAACTGAGGGAACGGCCCCAGTGGAAGAGACCGTGCATTCATCATATGAAGGGTGCTATTGAATATCGGTCTTGCACCAACGACTACCAGTGTGGCCACTGCGATTTCGACCAGTATTTTCAGGATCAGTACACCGTTCATGCCGTAGTGAGTCCAGTAGATTCTTTTGAGGTTGGCGGGTTCAAGATCCCCCAGGGCTACTATTTTCATGAAGGACATACTTGGGCCAAGCTGGAAGAAGGGCCTTCGGTGAGAATCGGTATTGATGATTTTGTTCTCAGAGTGCTTGGGCCTTTCGACCACATTGAATGCCCCCTTTTGGGGAAAGAGGTGAAACAGGGCGAGCAGGCCATTTCCGTCATTCGCGGTGACAAGCGGGCCCGGATGCTTTCACCCGTAAGCGGTGTTGTGACGGCCCTAAACCCGGGAGTGCGTGAAAGGGGTACGCCGGCTCACGAAGATCCGTATGCCAACGGATGGATCATGACAGTTCATGCTCCTCATCTCAGAAAAGAACTGAAAAATCTCACCATTAACAAGGAATCAAGAAATTTTATTGGGAAAGAAGTAGATCGGCTTTTTGAGATCATTGAAGAAGTGGAAGGGCCGCTTGGTACTGATGGTGGCGCACTGGGCAGTGATCTCCTGGGCACAATACCGAACCTTGGCTGGGAAAGGCTTACTCGCCTCTTCCTTCGCATATAACCTGAACTGAAGCATTTGCCTCGCATGGCTGATGGGCTATCCGCTCATCAGCCTTTCTTTTTCATCCTTGAGCAAGGTACTGCAATATCTGCAGAGGTGATTGGACTTCCGATCCACATCCGCCACCGAGTGGCAGTAATGCATGATACATCCGGGGTCCTTACAATGACGAAGATTAAATGTATGTCCCAGTTCGTGGACAGCCTCCTTTACCACCCGTGTATGATACTCCTTCTCCCGTCCCTCTGACCCAAAACCTTCCTTGAGCCGATGCAGGGAAATGATGGATGCCCTGCCCCCCAACTGGGCTTCACCGTACACATGGGTCAGGATGGGGATGAAGAGATCCTGCCTTGTAACGCCCAATATCTTCAAGGCATCCGACGGAGCTTTCCGATCCAGGATCTCCAGTATAAGGGTGGAGTGATACTGCCGCCGTTGCCGGTCAAAAGCAAACGCAAGGTCGTCTATGAGCGGCATGATCTCAACGGGAAAACCGAATACCGTAATGAGAGCCCCGATTATCCGGTCCAGGAGTGACGTATCCAGGGCTTCAATGGGGGAAAGAATGATGGTATGTGCCGGTTGGGTATTCAATCTGGCCTGCGAATTCCATATCGCTTGATTTTGCTGTACAGGGTGGAACGGTCGATTTGCAGTATGTCAGCACTTTTCTTGATATTCCAATCAGTTTCGCCCAAAATAGTCATGACATGCGCTTTCTCAATCTCCTGCAAGGATTTGTCGGCGGCTAGGGTCCGATGTTCCGGAGAAAAAATGGGGAGATCCTCAGGTTTCACGGTCCGCCCCTTGCCCACAACAACGGCCCGCTCTATTGCGTTCTCCAGCTCACGAACATTCCCCGGCCATTCGTAAAGCATCATTTCGTCCATAGCTTCCCTACTGATTTTGTCTATATCCTTGTTGCTTTCTTGGGAAAACCGGTGCAGGAAATGCTCCGCGAGAATGGGGATATCTTCCTTTCTTTCTCGCAGGGGTGGCATAGCAAACGAGATCACGTTGAGTCGGTAGAAAAGATCCTGCCTGAACGTCCTGTCCCGGATCGCCTGGGCCAGGTCTTTGTTGGTGGCGGCGATGACCCTGAAGTCGGCCTCAATGGGTTGCGTTCCTCCGACCCTGTAGAATACCCGGTCCTCCATGACTCGCAGGAGGTCGATCTGCATCCGCATGCTGATCTCGCCTATTTCATCCAGGAAAAGGGTCCCGCCGTGTGCCAGTTCCAGCCTGCCTTTCTTGCTCGCCTTGGCATCGGTAAAGGCACCTTTCTGATGCCCGAAAAGTTCACTTTCAAGGAGATGTTCGGGAAATGCTCCGCAATTCACCGCCACAAATGGACCGTTGCAGCGCGGGCTCTTGCTGTGAATCGCCTTTGCCGCCAGACCTTTTCCGGTGCCTGTTTCCCCGGTGATCAACACGGTTGAGTCGGTAGCGGCAACATCCTCTATCAACCGGAACACTTCCTGCATCGCCCTGGATTGACCAAGCATGCTCTCAAATCTGCTACGTTCCCGGTATTCTTCTTTCAGGAAGAGAGTTTCGCGATCTTGCGCCTGCCGGTCCATGATCTTTTCAATCAGAAGTCCCAGTTCATTCGGATCAAAGGGCTTCATCAGGTAGTCAAAGGCCCCGTTTTTCATGGCCTCGATGGCCGTGGAAACGGAACCATAAGCCGTGATCATGACTATGGCAACATCCGGGTCATTTTCATGCACTCGCTTCAGGACATCCAGGCCGCTCATGCCGTCCATCTTGATATCCAGAAGAAGGATGTCATACCGGATATTTTCGAGCATCTCCAGGGCCTCTTCGCCACTGGCGGCCTTGTCTACCTGGTGGCCGTCCCTTTCCAGCCATCCGGCGAGAGATTCCCTCATAATCAGCTCGTCATCAACAATAAGAATCTTAGCGGTCCCCATGTAGGCCTCCATCCCCGGAGGGGACAGGAAGAAGCACGCGAAAAGTCGTGCCCTTTCCCGGCTTCGATTCGACCTTAATAGTCCCCCCGTGTTCCTCTACTATTCCGTAAGCCACTGAGAGCCCCAAGCCGACCCCCTTACCTTTTTTCTTGGTGGTGAAAAAAGGTTCAAACAATTTTGAAAGGTTCTCTTCCGGTATCCCAGCTCCCGTATCGGTAAGAGAGATCATGATTATACTGTCTGCCGACAGGGACCTGGTTTCAATAGTGAGAATACCGCCTTCACCGGCGTCCATTGCCTCGGCAGCGTTTGAGACCAGGTTCATCAAGACCTGTTGGAGCTGATCCTCCGACCCCACGATTTCCGGCAGTTCCACATCAAGGCTTTTTTCAACTCTTACCCGGTTAATTTTCAAAAGATTCCCGTTGAGAAGCAGGGTTTTTTCTATTAGACGATTTATATCAACCGGTTTCAATTCGAGCTTTGACTGCCGCGAAAACGCAAGAAGGTTGGAGGCTATTCGGCTCACCCGGCGTGTTTCAGTCTCCATAAGTCCAAGGTATTGTACAAATCGCTCGGCTGTCCGGGTATCAAGGTCTTTTTCCTCTATAATCCGTTTCATAAGCAGGATAAAATTGAACATACCGGCAACAGGATTGTTTATCTCATGCACCACAGACGCCGCCAGCTTACCGAGGGACGCCATTTTGTCCTGATGGAGGAGCTTCTCATGGGTTTCCTTGAGCTCCCTGGTACGTTCCTCAACCATTCTTTCCAGGCGCTGCCGTATTTTTTCCTCCTGTTTTTTCCTGTCTGTTATGTCCCTGCTGATCTCAATAAACTTGGAAATTTTCCCTTTATCCCCCCAGATGGGAAACATGGAAACTTCAATATACCGGATTCGTCCCTTATGGTCCACGCGGGTGAGGATTTGCTGGTTCGTCTGCCTGTTTTTGATGACTTCCTCGAGCGGGCAGACAAAATCACCTCTCTTGCAGGGTTCAGCGAAATTTTGAAAAATTTCATGACATTTTCGTCCAATCACCTCATCACGTCCGTACCCCATGGTATTCAAAAAGGCCTCATTAACCTCCACAATTTCCCGTTCAGGGGTAATGACGACTATAGTGTCCTGAATGGCATTAAAAATAGTCTCAAATTCTTCTGTCTGGCTCCTGAGCCTTTTTTCTTCAACGTTGGTTGCCCGCCAGAACATGTCAAAAACATGGTACGCAAGAACCCTGATATGATCGGGCTTTGTTGCCAGAATCTCTTTAAAAACCTCCCTCTCGGGTGTCAGTACCATGATGAGATGGATATCGAACACAGGAAGGAAAAAATCTCGATAATCTCCGGTAACCTTCAGGCCGAGTTCCCTGGCTTTCGCGACCCCGGGACTTGTGAGGTCATTGTCTGCAATGGCAATGATTTTGGCACGCACGTCCTTTTTGCGGTAATCGGAATAGGTTTTTTCCAAGACGTCTCTGGCCAGCAAACCGCCACCCACAATGCCGATATTGATAATTTTTTCCGCCTCTACATTCATAAAATTGACCCTCGACAGAAACCCTTCTTTCCCTGGACCTGACACCTCATTTTTGGAGCTTATCATGACCCCATTACCCTTTCAAGAAGATATTCAATCCATTTGAAAAAGTGGCTTCATCTCTCTCACGGCCGGGGGTGAATCGGGTGCTCGGAATCAGCCTGGACCCCCTTTTCAATAGGCTGTTTATTCGGTTTTTGATTGACAATCTTGTCCTGCGCGAAATATATTTAATGACTTTTTGCGATACAGCCAAGAACTTTCACCCGTAAAGGAGCGTGTCATGCCTGACAAACCCGTGGGATCTGTCATGGTGGTCGGCGGAGGGATTGCTGGAATGCAGGCATCCCTTGATCTTGCCGATTCCGGGTACCTGGTCCACCTTGTTGAAAAGTCCTCCGCGATCGGCGGGGTTATGAGTGAGCTGGACAAGACCTTCCCCACCAATGACTGTGCCATGTGAATTATCTCCCCGAAACTGGTCGAGGTCGGCCGGCATCTGAATATCAACCTCATTACTTGTGCGGAAGTAGAAAAGATTGAGGGATCGCAAGGTAATTTTAGGGTCACCCTCAACAAGACACCCCGGTATATCGATGAATCCAAATGTACCGCCTGTGGAGACTGTGCTGAAGTATGTCCAGTAGTCCTGCCCAGCGAATACGATCAGGCACTGGTAACCAGGAAGGCTACTTTCAAAAAATATGCCCAAGCCATACCGGGATCTTTCTCTATCCAGAAGGCAGACAAAGCCCCTTGCCGTCTCGCGTGCCCTGCCGGTTTGAATGTGCAGGGATACGTTCAAATGGTTAAAGAAGGGAAGTATAAAGAATCACTTGAAATCATCATGAAGGATCTTCCTCTGCCGGGGGTGCTGGGAAGAATCTGCCCCCACGGATGCGAGGATGCCTGTCGTCGTGCCCAGGTAGACGACCCGGTGGCTATCCGTGACCTGAAACGACTGGCAGCAGATCAGTTTGATCCGCGTGATATCGAGATAGCATGCGCACCAAAGCGTGATGAAAAAGTAGCAATCATCGGGTCGGGACCGGCTGGTCTTTCAGCAGCATACCACCTTGCACGCAAGGGCATACAATCGGTGATATACGAGGCCCTGCCGGAGCCTGGCGGCATGCTTCGGGTTGGCATACCCGACCACCGACTCCCAAGAAAGGTCCTCGACACGGAAATCGAATTGATCCAAAACCTGGGAGTGGAAATCAAGACAAACGCTCCCCTCGGTCCTGACTTGACGGTAGATGACCTTTTCGAGAAAGGTTTCAAGGCGGTCTATCTCGCGATCGGCGCCCACCGGGGAATCGATCTCGGCGTCCCCGGAGAAAAGGCAAAAGGGGTGCGCCAGGGGGTCGATTTTCTTCGGGAACTTAATCTTAAAGGCAGCGTTGAGGTCGGGCAAAAGGTGGCAATCATCGGCGGCGGGAACGTGGCCATTGACGTGGCTCGGTCGGCCGTGCGGATGGGCGCTGAGGATGTCAATATTATCTATCGCCGCACCCGGGCTGAAATGCCTGCGTGGGAAGAGGAAATCAGTGCTGCGGAACAAGAAGGAACCCATATCACGTATCTCTCTGCCCCCCAGGAGATTCTGACCAGGGACGGTGTGGTGGTGGGTGTTCGGTGTATCCGCATGGAACTGGGGGAGCCCGATTCTTCAGGGAGGAGACGACCGGTTCCAATTCCGGGGAGTGAATACGAAATAGAAATCGACCAGGTGATTCCAGCCATCGGTCAGCGGGCGGACCTGTCGGCCATTGAGGATATTGCGGGCCTCGATTTCACGCGCTGGGGGACCATTGATGTGGATGCAACCACCTATGCAACCGGGCGTGAAGGCGTCTTTGCGGGTGGCGATGCCCAGACAGGCCCCTGGGTCGCCATCGGTGCCATAGCAGCTGGGCGGGAAGCCGCCGAATCCATTGAGCGATATTTCGACGGAAGAGATCTGGCTGAAGGTCGTGAACCCATCAACAAAGACAATCCTTTGTATCGCCCCATCCCACCTGATATTTCTTCCAAGGCCAGGGCCCGGATGCCCGAATTGCCCCCGGAAAAAAGAAAAGGCAATTTCAATGAAGTGGAATTGGGGTATGACGAGGAAACAGGCCGTGAGGAAGCAGACCGTTGCCTTAACTGCGGTTATTGCTGCGAATGCTTTCAGTGTGTGGATGCGTGCGGCGCACAAGCCGTGACTCTTGACACCCATGCACAGCAACCTGAAACCGTTGATCTGGAGGTGGGCTCGATTATTCTTGCCCCGGGATTTGAAGCATTTGATCCTTCACAATTTGATACATACAACTATGCAAATCACCCAAATGTCATAACTTCCATGGAATTCGAGAGGATCCTTTCTGCATCCGGACCCACCATGGGGCACCTGGTGCGCATGTCGGACCACAAAGAAGCGAGAAAAATAGCATGGTTACAGTGTGTGGGTTCTCGAGATATGAATCGCTGCGACAACGCCTACTGCTCCTCGGTCTGCTGCATGTATGCAGTAAAAGAGGCGGTTATCGCCAAGGAACACGGCGGAGAGGATCTCGACTGCAGCATATTCTATATGGATATGCGAACCCACGGAAAAGACTTTGAACGGTATTATGATGACGCCCGGGAAAAGCACGGGGTTCGTTTCATCCGATCCCGTGTCCACTCTATTACACCCATGCCCGGATCGGACGATCTGATCATCAAATACGCTGATGAGAATGGGAATTTAAGGGAAGACATTTTTGATATGGTCGTGCTTTCCGTTGGGCTGGAGACACCGCCCGAGACAAAAGAACTGGCTGAAAGACTGGATATTGATCTGACGGAAGGCAGTTTTTGCCATACGGAGTCCTTTCATCCCGTTGCCACGTCCAGGGACGGCATATACGTCTGCGGGGCCTTCCAGGGACCTAAGGATATCCCGCAATCCGTGGTTGAAGCCAGTTCAGCCGCGGCGGAAGCAGGGTCCCTTCTGAGCGCCAGCCGTAATACTCTGACAAGGACCAGGGAACTTCCGGAAGAAAAAAATATAATAGGAGAACGCCCCAGAATCGGTGTCTTTGTCTGCCATTGCGGGATCAATATCGGAGGCGTCGTAGACGTTCCGGCCGTCCGGGATTACGCGGCAAACCTCCCTTACGTGACATACGTCACGGACAACCTTTATACCTGTTCCCAGGATACTCAGGACACCATTGCCAAGGTCATCAAAGAAGAGGGGCTGAACCGAATCGTAGTTGCCGCGTGTACGCCGAAAACTCACGAACCCCTGTTTCAGGAAACCATGGTCGGCGCGGGTTTGAATAAGTATCTCTTTGAGATGACAAACATCCGGAATCAGGATTCCTGGGTGCATAAGGATGACCCCGAAGCCGCTACCGAGAAAGCCAAAGACCTGGTGCGCATGGCCGTAGCCAAGGTGGCCCTGATGGAACCTCTCAAGGAAACGGAGCTGGGCATCAACCAGAAGGCCCTTGTGGTGGGCGGCGGTATTTCCGGCATGGTCACCGCAAGGACCCTCAGCAAACAGGGATACCAGGTCGCCTTGGTGGAAAGGAACAACGCCCTGGGCGGCCAGGCCCTGAACCTTTTCAGGACCTGGAAAGGGGAGAATGTCCGGGAAAACGTCTCGTCTCTGGTGAAGGATGTGGAAAAGGACGGGAACATTGAGGTCCATCTCAATACGGTATTGAGTCATGTTGACGGTTTTGTCGGCAATTTCAAGTCGACCCTGAAATCGGGTGACAAGGAAGAGGAGATTGAGCACGGTATCACGGTGATTGCCACCGGGGCCCAGGAGTTCAAGCCGGACGAATACCTTTACGGAAAAGACCCAAGGGTCATGACCCACCTGGAACTGGATCGAAAATTCATGGATGATCCTGCTTCACTGAAGGCGGCGAGCACCGCGGTTTTTATCCAGTGTGTCGGTTCCAGGGAACCGGAAAGGCCTTACTGTTCTCGCGTCTGTTGTACCCACTCCATGGAAAGTGCACTCCAGTTAAAGGAATTGAATCCAGATATGGATGTCTACATCCTGTACCGGGATATCAGGACCTACGGAGAAAGGGAAACCCTTTACAGAAAGGCCCGCGAAGCCGGGGTTATCTTTGTGCGGTACAGTCTTGATCAAAAACCAGAGGTTAAAAGCACTGAACAGGGCCTGGAAATCCAGGTCAACGACCCGATCCTCCAGCGCCCGCTGATCATTCGGGCGGACCTGCTTGGACTTGCATCCGCCATCGTGCCTTACAGGGATGAAGAACTTGCCCAGCATTTCAAGATCACCCTGAACGACGACGGCTTTTTTGTGGAGGCCCACCCGAAACTGGCCCCCTCCGAATTTGCAACGGACGGTGTTTTCCTGTGCGGGATGGCGCATTATCCCAAGCCCATTGACGAGTCAGTGGCCCAGGCCCAGGCAGCGGCATCACGTGCTGTCACGCTCCTGGCAAGGGAAACCGTCCATGTGAGCGGCACCGTCGCATATGCAAACCCCGCCTATTGCAGCAGTTGCGGCGTATGCGTGTCTATCTGCCCCTATTCAGCGCCCTCTTTTATTGAGGAAGGCCCCTTTGCCGGCAAGGCCCAAATTAATGCAGCCCTGTGCAAGGGTTGTGGCCTTTGCGTTGCATCCTGCCGTTCCGGCGCCCTCAACCTCCGGGGATTTGAGGAAGGGCAGATTATGGCAATGATAAACGAGATGTAGCTAATCGAGGAGAATGTAAATGAGCGACTGGGAACCAAAAATCACCACCTTCCTGTGCCACTGGTGCAGTTACGGCGCAGCGGATCTTGCCGGGGTCAGCCGGCTCCAGTACCCCCCCAATTTTCGGGTCATCAGGGTGCCCTGTTCCGGCAGGGTAAGCCCCAAGTTCATCCTCGCGGCCTTCAGGCACGGTGCGGATGGTGTATGGGTCTCGGGGTGACACCCCGGAGACTGCCATTACCTGGAAGGTAATTATTACGCAAGACGCAAATTCGTCCTCCTGAAAAACCTCATGGAACATGTGGGATTGGAACCGGGTCGGCTGCATTTTTCCTGGATCAGCTCAGCCGAGGCTACCAAGTTTGTTGAAGTAGCCAACGAGGTAAACGCTGCAGTCGGTGAACTGGGTCCGGCCAAGTACCTGATAAAGAAACGAGCCGAGGTAGCATAATGATTGAGTATACGGAAAAGATCAGGGCGATTGCCAGGAGGCTCCTGGAAGAGGGGACCGTGGATGTGTTTATCGGATACCGAAAAGGCTCGGTGCCCATGATGAATGAGCCCCTCCTGATCAGGGACCCTGGCAAGGTGGATCTGCTCTACTGGGACAGCAATTGCGGGTTGAACCTGAGCAACTACCTCCCCGGGAGGACCGAAAAAATCGGCATCCTCGCAACGGGATGTAACTCCAGGAACATTGTCACCCATATCATCGAGAACCAGATCAAGCGGGAGCAGCTTCATATCGTGGGTGTCCCCTGCACAGGCATGATCGATCACCGGGCGGTAAAAAGGGCTGTCGGGCAAAAGGAGATCCTGGAAGTCACAGAGAAGGACGGATCATTTACCGTTCGTGGAAGGGATTTTGAAGAAACCTTCGAGAAAGCCGACTACCTCCAGACCAACTGCGCGGTCTGCCGTCACCGGAATCCGGTGGAATACGATGAACTGGTTGCCGATCCGGTAGAAGAGCAGAAGAATGTTGAACCCTACAATGATGTCAAAAAAATCGAGACCCTTTCTCCTGATGAAAAAACGGGGTTTTTCCAGCGGCTCATCGCCCGTTGTATCCGCTGCTACGCGTGCAGGAACTCTTGCCCGCTGTGCTATTGTCCAACCTGTTTCGTGGACGAATCGCGGCCCCAATGGGTGGGCAAAAGCAGTGACCCGACTGATACCATGACGTTCCATTTTCTCAGGGCCTACCACTGTGCAGGACGCTGCACCGACTGCGGCGCGTGCGAGAGGGTGTGTCCCATGGGGATTTCCATGCGGCAGTTTACCAAGAAGCTCAACAAGGACGCGGAGGAGCTTTTTTCCTGGGAGGCGGGCCTCAACCTGGACCAGCGGCCGCCGCTGGATGTGTATCTGCCGGATGACTATAACGATTTCATTAAGTAGTGCATCCATAAATGGCTATTTTGTCCGATATCTGCGTTATGCTCAAACCGGGGACCCGCCCGAAGGGTGGGGAGTCCAAGCTAAGCGCGGACAAACCGGGGACCCGCCCGAAGGGTGGGGAGTCCAAGCTAAGCGCGGACAAATTTTAATCCTCGAAATACCGGGAATGTATTCCTGTGGTTAAGATTTTCGCATGCCTTGATCTCGAACAAACTATCTTATTTATGGATGGGCGCTCAGATTCGATATTGATAACTTCTGAATCGTGAACCAGGCACATGGTGCCTAGAAGAGGTGTTTTCTATGACAGACAAGATATTCGCCAAAGAAGCATGGCAGGAAACCCTTCAGGGGCTGTCCGGGGATTACAGGGTTTTTGTCCCGGTCAAGGATGGTGACTTCCATGTGTTTCGGCTTCTGGAAAAGGAAACAAGGCCGGATTTTGAGTATCAGAATACCCGGCTCTCACCAAAGGGCCTTGTCTATCCCCAGTCCGAAAGGATGTTTGAATATTCCCTGGATGAAAGAGACCCGGAAAGCAACATCCTCAAGGAAGATCCCAAAGACTACAGCCCGCAGGCTGTGGTGGGAATCCGGCCCTGTGACGCCCATGCCTTTCAGATTGTGAAACGGAATTTTGACAATCCCGAATATCGCGATCCCTGGTGGGTGCAGCATTTTGAATCAACAACGCTTGTGGGACTGGGATGCAATGAACCCTGTGCCCAATGTTTCTGCACCGCCATGGGGGGCGGCCCTTTTGATGAAAAGGGGCTGGATGTCCTGCTCTATGACCTGGGCGAGACCTATCTCGTGCGGGGCCTTACAGACAAGGGCGAGGATTTTTTGAGCAAGGCCGAAGGTGGAAGCTCTGCCGATGAAGCGGCCCGGAAGAGTGCCACTGACCTTTCGGCAAAGGCGGTGGAAGGCATGCCCGAACCGAGGAAGGTGGATCCCATACGGGAAAAAGCCATCAACGACTTGTTTGACGCGCCTTTCTGGGAAGATGTTGCCTTTGCCTGTCTCAACTGCGGTACCTGTACGTTCCTTTGCCCCACTTGCTGGTGTTTTGACATCCAGGACGAGGTGCAGGGAAAGCAAGGGGACCGAATCAGGAATTGGGATTCCTGCATGTTTCCGCTTTTCACCCTGCATGGTTCCGGCCATAACCCCCGTGACAAAAAATTTCAGCGGGTGCGCCAGCGTTTCATGCACAAGCTCAAATATTACGTGGACAAATATGATGATGGGTTTCAGTGCTCAGGCTGCGGGCGTTGCGTAGCATTCTGCCCAGTGAATATTGACATACGAGAAGTCGTTGAATTGATGAGCAATTACGGTTAACCGGTTAGCCGGTTTGGCCAGTTAACCCGTTAACGGTACAACCGGCTCAATGGGTTAACGGGCTCAACCTAGAAACTAAGAATAGTAAGGAGGATGTTCCTTGGAAAATCCCTATCTTCCCTATCCGGTTCGCATAGATGGTATTGTTACCGAAACTGAAGACCGGAACCTCAAGACATTTAAGTTTGTCTTTCTGAATCCGGAGGACGAGCAAAAGTTTGCATATACTCCCGGCCAGTTCGCAGAGCTTTCCATACCGGGCAAGGGAGAAATTCCCATCGGTATTGCTTCTTCCCCAACGGAGAAGGGGTTCGTGGCCTTTACGGTCAACAAAGTGGGCCTTGTAAGCAGCCATCTCCACAACATGAAGGAGGGGGATGTCATGGGGATCCGCGGGCCATTGGGCAACTGGTATCCCTGGAAAGCAATGGAAGGAAAAAACGTAGTCATCATCGGGGGCGGATTTGCCTTCACCACCCTTCGATCCAGCATCGTGTACATGATAGAACCGGAAAACCGCCCGAGATTCAAAGACATCCGGGTGGTCTACGGTGCGAGAAATCCGGGCATGCTTCTCTACCGTGATGAACTGGCGGCATGGGAGCAGCGGGACGATATGGAGATGCACATCACCGTGGACGGGACCGACGATCCTGACTGGAAGTACAATG
This sequence comes from Deltaproteobacteria bacterium, assembly GCA_003646815.1. Lineage (GTDB taxonomy): Bacteria > Desulfobacterota > DSM-4660 > Desulfatiglandales > Desulfatiglandaceae > B46-G9. Next base: position 26,523 of record QMLQ01000007.1, read on the forward strand.
TTGGGTTTGTGCCCACCATCACCGAGCAGAAAATCACCAGCGCGGATAATGCCATTGCCATCGTGTGCGGTCCCCCTATCATGATCAAGTTTACCCAGCCGGTCCTTGAGAAACTGGGCTTCCCGCCGGAACGGATCATCCTCTCTCTTGAAATGCGCATGAAATGCGGGATCGGCATCTGCGGCCGATGCAATATCGGCGACAAATATGTGTGCAAGGATGGCCCGGTGTTTTCCCTCGCGGAACTGAAAGAACTACCCCCTGAATACTAGCCCGCGAGGGCAGAGGAGTGCAGGGTTCTCGGTTCAACTTCCAGGACGGAATCCCTGGAGAGGCCGGTCCTTGCAACATCATATCGAAATTGTTTGGGATCATTTTTGTCCAAAAACGATATTTTAGGATATTCACCAAACAATCGAAACTTTGAAAGTAGGCGCCATGCACCTGAAAAGTATCACTCTCTTCCCTGAAAAGTACCCGACCGGCAAATACTACCCTTTTAATGTCCCGATTTTCAAAGAGACCCGGGAAATCGAATTCCATTCAAACATCACCTTTTTTATCGGGGAAAACGGGACCGGTAAGTCCACATTGCTGGAAGCCATTGCCCACAAGTGCGGTATCCACATCTGGAAGGCCGAAGAAAAAACACGCGTCAGGCAAAACCCGTACGCCCACACCCTTTATAAGTATATGGATGTGGACTGGCTGGATGGCTATGTGCCCGGCTCTTTTTTCGGTTCCGACACCTTCCGGTACTTTGCCCAGAGCGTAGAAGAATGGGCCATTGCAGATCCCGGAATGCTGAACTATTTTGGGGGAAAATCCCTGATTACCCAATCACACGGCCAGTCACTCATGTCCATGTTCAGGACGCGCTATGAGCTGAAAGGCCTGTATCTCCTTGATGAACCGGAAACCGCCCTCTCTCCGAAAAGCCAGCTTGAATTACTCAAGATCCTGAATAAGCAGGGATCAAAACAGCATGCCCAGTTCATTGTTGCCAGCCACTCTCCCATCCTCCTGGCCTGTCCGGGCGCAGAGATATATTCTTTCAATCATATTCCTCTCACTCCCGTCGAATATGAGGATACGGAGTACTACAAGATTTACAAGAGTTTCATGGAAGACCGGACAAAATATTTCCAGTAAAGGCCAGCGCTCTCGCCCCTAACCCGCTACAAATGTGATGCCCCACCATGCTCGCAAAAAGATTGCTGTGGCCCTTCCGTCTATTCAAACCTCTGTTTCTCTTCTCCTCTTTTGACAATCCGTGGACCGTCTGGTAAGCTTTTATGGATGAGAATCAGTGGGAAAGCCATCAGTACTTAAACGGAGGATACCCCGGATGACCAGATTCTCTTTCCTGAGTGACGGAAACAGGGAGCGGTACCTGCGACTGATTGAGCCCGTAGCGAATCTGTTTGTCCGCTTCCACGTCCACCCAAACGTGTTGACCCTGCTGGGGCTGATTCTAAGTGGTGCGGCTGCGGTCCTCTATGGTACCGGAAATTTTTTCTGGGCCGCGTGGGTTGTTGTCCTTGCCGGGACCTGTGATGTTCTGGATGGTTTGCTTGCCAGAATCACTGGAAAAGCATCCCGGTTCGGCGCATTTTTCGACAGCTCGCTGGATCGTTTCTCAGAAGTGTTTTTGTTCCTGGGGCTCGCGTGGTATTTTTCCGGCGGTCACCTTGCTGTTGCCGTTGGGGCAGGTAATGTGAGTTCCGTCCGGAGCCCTGTGGCTGTCCTTTTTATTGTCCTTGCCATCGGCGGATCATTCATGGTGAGCTACACCAGGGCACGAGCCGAAGGCCTGGGGATTGAGTGCAAAACTGGATTCATGCAGAGACCGGAAAGAATGGTGCTCCTGATCATTGGGTCCCTGCTGGCTTCCCTCCCCACGGTGGGTCCCTGGATCATGAAAACGTGTCTCTTTTTGCTGGCGCTTCTTTCCAATTTTACGGCGCTCCAGAGAATGGTCCATGTAAAAAAACAGCTTATCAAGGAGATGGATTCCGGTGAAAGATAGTCTTGTCTGCCCCCATTGTGGAAAAGAGGTGGAAAAATACCGCAACCCTTTTCCTACCGTTGATATCATCATACAAGTGGAAAAAAAAGGCATTGTCCTTATAAATCGGAAGAATCCCCCCTTCGGCTGGGCCCTCCCCGGCGGGTTTGTTGACTACGGGGAATCCCTGGAAGCAGCCGCCCGGCGTGAAGCAAAAGAGGAAACAGCACTGGATGTTGAACTTCTCTACCAGCTGGGCGCCTATTCAGATCCGAAAAGGGACCCACGACACCACACCATTTCTGTTGTGTTTGTGGCTTCCGCCGCCGGGACACCCCGCGGTCATGATGATGCGCGGGAGGCCGGTATCTTCTATCCTGACTCCCTGCCTGCACCACTCGCTTTTGATCACGCAAGGATCCTCCAGGACTACTTTGAACAATGTCGAAAAAACGAATAAAATCTCTTCTCTTCCCCGGGATCCTCTTGTTTCTTCTTTTCTGCGCCTGTATCCTTTACGCGGAATTCCTTTTGCAAACGCCGTCGATTCAACGGTTTCTCGTAAGAAAAATCTCCGCTGCAGTGGGATATGAGGTGAAAGTGAAAGGCTTTCATGTTTACCTCTGGAACGGGCTCCACATAACGGCTCACGAGCTCGCGGTTTCGTCAAAAGATCAAAAACAGCATTTCGAGGCGACGACCGCCCGCATGGGCCTTGTGTGGACAGCGCTTTTCAAGGGAAATATCATTCCCCGCAGTCTTGATCTGATCAACCCGGTCATCAGCATTTCCCTGCCCGCGGGGAGAGAAGGAGAAAAAATATCCCTGGAAGATCGGATCGGCAAGATCGGATTTCTGCAACTCGCAGGAATCCATTCGTTCTCAATCCGAGACGGACGGGTAAGAATTAAGGGCTCCCCTTTTTCTCTGAAATCTCTTTTTCTGCGGGTATCCCGGAACAACAAAAAGATCCAGGACCAGATGATTCATCTCAAGACCGACCTTGGGTTTCATGGCGAGTATATTCCCCTTCAGCTTCAAGGTAAGTTGCGGTACGGGAAAAAGCAGACCACAATAACGCTCGAGCTTTCAGGTGAAGCGCGCAGAATTCCCGTATCATGGGTTCCCTGGCCCCGCTTTGCGCCATTTTCGAAAGGAACTATTGATGCAGTTTTTCATCTGGCCGGCCCTCTGGGAAATTCCCTTTCAGCCGGGGGAAACCTGGTGGGGCACAACCTGCATTTTGCGATCTGCCGTCAAGACAGGAAGAAAGAATATGTCCTCCCTTCCATGAGCCTTGACTTCAATGCCCTGCTGGGCAAGGAAATATGCAAGGTCACCATTCCTCGGGCAATAATCCTTGATACGTCCCTGGGTGCACAGGTTACATTTGAGCCTGCAAACCCATCCCCCCGCCTGGAACTTTCCATCAAAAGCCCGTTCATGTCCTTGCAGACTTTCGAGACTTTATTCCCATCCTCCCTTGTTCCTGCCTGGTTAGAAAAGAGTCTTCTCCCCCGCTTGTCAGGGGGAGAGGTGATGGCTGAACATTTTTCTCTTAGGGGAACCCTCGACCAGATCGCCAACCTGAATCGGCCTGAAAACAAACGTGTGCTGGCCATGAAAGTGACATGGAGAAACCTGAATGTCCTGAAAGAATCATCTCCCCTGCCCTTTGAAGAGGTTGCGGGACAGATGGAAATCAGGAACAACCGTCTTGATCTCTCCCGCATGCGGGGCCATTTCGGGACGTCCGCCGTCCATGAGGCGTCTCTTTCCGTCACTCCACTGGTGGGTGGAAACCATCTCTCCACCATCTCCCTTGGAGGAAATTTTGCCGTTCAGGACCTGATTATGATGCGGGAACTTCCCTGGATTCCGGCGGAACTCAAGGAAAAACTCGCGGAACTCACCGGCTCTTCCGGCCGCCTGAGTGGTCACCTGAAGGCGTCCAGGAAAGGTGGCGTGATCATTCCCCGGATCGAAAGCGCGTCCCTGACATTCAAGGAATGCACTTTTGCACATGAGTCCATCCTTTTTCCGGTCAAAGTGGCTGAGGGTGCAATACAGATCCCTAACACAGGTCATATCACTTTCAAGGCAGAGGGTTCATGGGGAAAATCCGTTCTGGCAGTCTCCGGTTCAACGGATCGAACATTAACGCATCTCAAGACAAAGGTTGCGGGGACACTGGATCTTGAAAGCATCGCTGCGAGGTTGTTTCCTGAAAAGACATGGTTTCTCCAGCTGGGAAAACCGGCTGGCTGTACCATGCGTGTTTCCAGGAAGGAGGCGGCATGGTCCTTTGCCGGGACCATGGATTTGAATGAGGAACCGGCCCTGAAGATGAGGTCCCTCCACCTGAACCCCCTGTGCAAAAAAGGCGGAATATGTTTTGAATTTTCCTACACGCCGGGAAAGATCATTCGGGTGAAAAGCCTGGACGGCAGCTTTGGAAAATCCCTGTTCTCCGCATCCGGCCAGGTAACATTGTCCGGAGATAAACGGGTCACAGCGGAGATAAATATCCCGACGCTTTTCGTCCAAGACCTTGGTGTTCAATACCAGGGGGATTGCCCGCTCGCCACAGGGCTGGTCAAGGGGCATGTTCAGGGAACGTTCCCGGTCAACGATCCCCTCTCTTTTACTCTCAACGGAAAATTGGAGGCAACTGAACTTTGCGTGGGACTCAAAGGGCTCCCCCATCCCGTGGGGGGCGGGTTCACGGCCCTTTTTTCCGGTGATAAACTCACCATTAAGTCTCTGCGTTTCTCAACAGGGAAAAGCTCTGTTGAAGTCCAAGGGGCCCTTCACGGATGGAAAAAACTCCGGGGAAATCTCCGTGTTCGGGCAAAAAAAATCGACGTGGAGGATTTTCTGAACGAAAATAAGCCCTCCCCAGAGAAGAAAAAAAATCTCTTTTTTCAACCCCTGCTTGACCATAGTGAGGAACTATCGGTTTCTCTCCGGGCCTCAAAAGTCATTTGGCGGAAAATGAAAATGGGCCCTTTAACGGGTGAAGCAGTTCTCAAAAAGGGTGTTTTTCATCTCTTGAATTCCTCGCTGAAATCGAAACACGGCACCATCACCTTGAAAGGCAATTTTGGGGGAAGCAATAGGGAAAAGATCACATTCTTGAGCCACATACGGTTTCTTGAACAGCCTGTCCACGAATTTTTCGATAGCTTCAACGTCCAGAAATACTATATCGAAGGAAATCTGAGCACTGACATCCTTATCTCCGGGCAAGGACATGACCATGCTTCCCTGATGAAGGGGCTTCACGGAAATGGAAAAATGCTGGTGGAAAAGGGTGTCATCAAGAAGTCAAATGTGTTGATCCAGATACTGAATTTCTTGAGTATCCAGAAAATATTTCGACATCCGCCTCCCAATCTCTCAAAGGAAGGATTTTACTTTGACAAGATCGGCGCAGACTTCGTCATCCGGAAGGGGGTCCTCTCTACCGCAAACCTCTTAATGAGAAGCCCTGTTTTCAACGCGGCCGCCAAAGGCACCCTGGATCTGGCCAAGTCATTGATAAAGGGTGACTTTGGCATTCAACCCCTGGTAACGCTTGATTCCCTTGTGAGCAAAATTCCCATCGTGGGATACATCCTGACGGGCAAGAATAAGACCCTCCTGGTCTATTATTTCAAGGTGGAAGGCCCCCTTTCATCTCCCAAAGTCACCTATGTACCGCTCAAGCACTGGGGGAACAGCATCGTCGGCTATGTTACACGTATCTTCCTCACGCCGCCCCGCCTTTTCGAAAAACTCATGAAGCTGCGAAAA
>QMLQ01000008.1 GCA_003646815.1 Deltaproteobacteria bacterium
GCCCAAGGGCATAGGCATCCCTGATGGTTGCGGAAACCGACATGGTGGTGTTCCCATGCCAAAGGAGGTCCGGCTTAAATTTCTTGAGCGCCATGATCTGGCTCTTGGTGTCCAGAGCAAACAGGGATACGTCTTGGTCAGGACCTACCTCAAATCCCAGCATCTTTGCCTGGTCCTTGATCGCCTTGATGGGTGCGCTGCAGTATGGAGAAGCAAACATATAGCAGCAGGCAAACCGGGGTTTTCTCTTCCCGTAGTCAGGTTTGGCGGGCCATTTTTTGTCAAACCAGGCCGTAATTGCCGCCCTTGCATTGGTAGAATAGTCAGAGGAAAAGAAGAGGTTGTAGCGGCTCTTGGCCGGATTCGTCAAATGCGCGGAATAGGAAGCCGACACGTAGGGAATCTTGTCCTTGTTGATGGTGGGAGAAAGTGCCTCGGTATCACCGGTCCCCCATCCCATAATGGCCGTGCTTCTCAGCCTTTTCAGAAGCTTATACTTGGTGATTGCTTCAGGAATGCGATATCCGTAATCAAACCAGGTATACTTGATCTTTTTCCCGTTCACGCCTCCCTGTTCATTAATGTATTTGAATGCTTCATCCATGCCGAGCGCATAATCCTTGCCCACATCAGACGTAGCGCCGGTGGTGTCCATAATACCACCGATTCTGATCTTCTTGGCCACAGCCATGGAGCTGAACCCAAAAAGAAAAACCCCTACCAGAAACAGCGCGATAAAACCCAGAAGGATACTCTTTTTCATAACTATCTCCCCCTTTGCGGTTAAAAAACATGAAGTTCAACAAAAACCCCGACAATTGGTATAAAAAACGCTTTTCACCTCCTTCCTAGTATGAAAATGGCCAAAGATTAAAATAGTTTTTCACCTGCCACCATCGGTAGGCAAGCCCGTTGGGCTCATAGATGAGAAATGCACAGATGGCCAGTCCAAAGGCCATGTCTTTTATAAACGCAAAGTCGATGAGGAGCTTGGGATAGTAATCCGCAAGGGGAATAGCCACCATCTGAAGCAGTTCCATGATGACCACCATAAAAATTGAACCGAAGATCGCGCCATGAATGGAGCCGACTCCTCCAATAAGTATTACTCCCACAAGCCACAGGGACCAGAACCAGGGAAAATGCTCCGGGCTGAGCGCAGCAGTATTGCTGACCCAGAATGCCCCTGCAATCCCGGCCATGAACCCGGCCACAAAAAAGGCAAGGAGTTTATACCATACGATATTGATCCCCAGTGCCTCGGCCGCAATATCATTATCCCTGATGGCCACCCAGGCACGCCCCACCTTTGACCGCAGTAAATTCGCCAGGATAATAACCATCAAGGTCAACAAGGCCGCCATAAGATAGTAGACCTCAAAGTCATTGTCTATCACCCATGGGCCGATCTTAATGGTTCCGGGCGGCAGGGAAAAGGCCTGGCCCCTTCCGCCAATCTGACTCACGTACTGAGTGAGGATGAAATCCACTGTGATAAACTGGGCCGCCATGGTGGTAAGGATCAGGTAAAAGCCCTTCACCTTGGCAGAAGGCAGCCCGAAGAGCACACTCCACAAGCCTGCCACGATACCGGCAACAACAATGCTGATGGGATAGGCAAGGCCCCATTGCACAATGAATGGAGGCCATGGAAACTGGAGGACCAGGAGCGTGCTCGTGTATGCTCCCACGGCAATAAATGCGGCGTGCCCCAGGGTGATCAACCCGGTGTATCCAATAAGGAGTTGTACTCCAAGGGCGCCCATGGCGGTATAGCCCACCATTACGGCAATCCCAAGCCAATAATCCGGGGCCAGGAGCGGAATCCCGAGAAACATGATTGCCAAAAGCAGAATCATCTTGCCTTTTATGACTTTCGACTGCCACCATCCTTGGTCTTCCGCGTAATCCTGATGATAATCACCACACGGTAACCACACACTGGACATATACTACCCCCTCGTCAACTTACGAATTTCCTTCCGCATTCCGCCTTCCGCATTCATTAGACCCTCTCAATCCGTTCCCATCCCCAGAGCCCGTAGGGTTTAAACAGCAGGAAGACGGCCATGAAAGCAAAGGGCATGATCTGTTTCACCCCACCGGGGAAATACCTGTCCAGGTAGGCCCCGGACAAATTCTGAAGAACCCCGATGATAATCCCACCAACGATGGCACCGGGCACTGAATTCAGTCCCCCGAGGACAACCGCAGGGAGGACAAGGAGGCCCAGATACCCTACCGAAATGTTTATCCCGTTAATATTCCCCAGGAGTGCACCACCGACCCCCGCGCTCATAAACGCGATGGCCCACGCGGCAGCGTATACAAACCTCGCGCTGACTCCGAGAGACAGGGCTGCTGTTTCATCATCAGCAGTGGCCTGCATGGAAAGGCCCCACCTGGTGTATTTGAAAAAACAGACCAGGATGATGAGTAATAAAATAGAAAGGATAAAAGACCAGAGATACACCGGAGAGATCTTGAGAAAGCCGATACTAATAGGCTTCAGAGCGAAAACAGGAGGAGTAAAGACACGGGTATCAGTGCCAAAGACGAATTCGATTGCACCCTTGAAAAAGAACGAAAGCCCAACAGTGACCATAATAACGCTCAGAATCGGCTCACCAATCAGTTTGTCCAGGAAGATTCTTTCGGTCAGGAACCCGAGGACAATGCCCACGAAAAGGGTGAGGACAACGGCAAGGATAAAAGGGATGTGCATCTCATAAAATGCATAGGTCACATACGCGCCAATGAGGGTTAATTCTCCCATTGCCAAGTTCAGGACTCCTGAACACTTGTAGATCAGTACCCACCCAAGGGCAACCAGGGCGTAGATTCCACCGACCAGGATACCGGTCGTCAAGGTCATCAGGAACAGCTCCATTCTCTTCCCCCTCTAGATGTTGATTTTCTGGATTCGTAAATCAGTCTTTATCCGTTGCTCTCTTCCATCCTCGTAGGTAATGGTTGTATCCATGTGAACCACATCCCGGTCCGAATACAGCCCGTCAACGATGTCTTTATACCTCTTCTCCACGAAGGCACGACGCAACTTACTTGTCCTCGTCAGCTCTTCATCATCAGCATCAAATACCTTGTAAAGATTCACGAATTTGTGGATCTTGGCGGGTCCGGGCAAATCTTTGTTGGCCTCCTCAATCTGGGACTGCACAAGGTTGTACACACCGGGCTCCTGAGAAAGCTCCATGTAGCTCGTGTAGTTGATCTTCCGGTCGTCCGCCCACTTGCCCACCACGGCATAGTCAATACACATGACAGCCACAACATAATCCCGCTTATCACCAATTACCCATGCCTCCTGGATGAATGGGCTGAATTTCAAACGAGTCTCCAGGTACTGAGGTGAAAAAGGCCTGCCATCGTTCAGCGTCATAACATCCTTTGAGCGGTCAAAAACCACCAAATGGCCGTCTTCATCAATAAAACCCCGGTCCCCTGAATAGAGCCATCCATCCACAAGTGTCTTCTTTGTGGCTTCATCATTCTTGTAGTAACCCAGGAAAACTGAAGGGCTCTTGGAAATTATTTCTCCTTCCTCCGTGATCTTTACCTCTGTCTCAGGGATAGGCGTTCCTACAGTATCAAATTTCACATCCCCGTCCCGGTGCACGATTGAAATCCCCGCAATTTCGGTCTGGCCGTAAATCTGCTTGAGGTTCACTCCCAGCGCATGAAAAAAGCGGAAATGATCAGGACCCATGGCAGCTCCTCCCGTGTATGCATGCCTGAGGCGCGACATACCCAGGTGATCCTTGAGTTTCTTCTGCATGGCAATGTATGCAATCCATCCAAGAAATTTCCACGCCCATGACACCGGTTTTTTTTCAAACTTCTTGTTGGCGATTTTATAGCCAATCTTGGTTGCGAGTTCATAAATTTTTCTCTTGATCCAGGTTGAGTCAATGTATTTCACCTGGACTTTTCTGGTCATTCCCTCGTACAACCTCGGCGGCGCAAACATCACGTGGGGCCCGATTTCTCTGATATTCTCCTGAGCGGTTTCGGGCTCTTCGGGGAAATTGATGGTATAACCCACCTGGAGTCCGCATGAGATGGACATCATCTGCTCCCCGATCCAGGCAAACGGCAGGTAGGAAACAAAATCGTCCGTGTCATAGCACGGATCCACGGCCATAAGATTATATCCCATGGTCAACATGTTCCAGTGGCTCAGGAGGGCACCCTTGGGCAACGCAGTGGTACCGGACGTGTAAAAGAGCAGACAGATGTCGTCACCGTGCCCTTCACTGATCCTTTTTTCAAAAAGATCCGGCTCCTTTTTCTCGAGTTCCCGTCCAAGTTCCTGCACCTTTTTTATGCTTATCAGAAAATCCTGATGATAGTTTCGCATACCCTTCGGATCATCCCAGACAACCCATTTCAGCTTGGGGCATTGATCCTTGATAGCGAGTGCCTTGTCGACCTCTTCCTGCGTCTCTCCCACGAAAAATTTTGCATCGGAATGGTCGATGATATATTTGACTTCATCCATCATACAGTCCTGAAAAAGCCAGACCCCTATTCCTCCTGCGCACATTGCCGCCATCTCGGCCCAAAGGCCCTCTGGCCTGTTATCGCCGATCATGGCAACCTTGTCTCCAGGTTCCAAGCCAAGGCTGATCATACCCAGGCAAAGATACTTGACATTGTCATAGTAATCCTGCCAGGTAAAGGGGCGCCAGATCCCGAATTCCTTTTCACGCATGGCAACCTTTTTTGCCCCATATTTCTTACACTGCCTTGAGAACAACTTCGGTATGGTGAGGTCCTTGGTAATCTCTATTTCAGGGCTGCTCATAACGGTTTACTACCTCCTTGTGGAATACAGGTCCTCTTCACCCAGGTAGGCTTTAATAACGTCCGGATTCTTCTGGACCTCCTCCGGTGGTCCGTCCGTGATCTTGTTCCCGAAATTCAACACAAAAACATTATGAGAGATATCCATGACCACGCCCATATCATGTTCGACAAGAATACAGGTCACTTTCCAGCGCGGCTCCTCATTGATATCCAGGATAAAACGGGCCATATCTTCCACTTCCTCAAGGTTCAGCCCTGCCAGGGGTTCATCAAGAAGAAGCAGTTCAGGGTTCAGGGCCAAGGCCCTTCCCAATTCTACTCTCTTCTGGAGTCCATATGGCAGCATGTGCACGGTCTTGTCCCGGATACTCTCAATTTCAAGGAGGTCAATGATCTCTTCCTCAATGAATTTCCTGGATTCCAGTTCCTCTTTTTTTGCCTTGCCCACATAAATGGAGCCGCTCACAATCCCTGACTTGAGATGGATGTGCCTGCCCAGTCGGATATTGTCGAGCACCGTCATTCCCCCAAACAGTTCAATCTTCTGAAAAGTTCTTGAAATGCCCAGCTCCGCACGGTGATACGGTCGGAGATGATTGACCGGCACTCCCTTGTAGTAGATATTCCCTTTTTGCGGCCGGTACAATCCGTTGATGCAATTCATCATGACCGTTTTTCCAGCCCCATTCGGGCCAATGATGGAATGAATCTCGCCTTTTTTCACTTCAAGGCTTACCCCGGCCAAGGCGGCCACTTTCCCGAAATACATGTGGATATCTTCGAGCCTTAAGAGAGTATCTCCCTCTTTCACCTCCCCCACTTGCACCATATGATCTGGCCTCCATTCTCGCTAAATGATGAACTTCACGGTTCTAGATGTGGAATTAAATCGGATGGGTTTAGGGCCTGTCATGAAATATCTATTCCATTCATGCACCTCGTCTTCAAGTTATCTTCAGTCGATCGCCAACAACAAAGTCGTTGAAATAGTACAACTATTCCTGGAGCTTTGCTCAATCAGATCAACTAAAATTTAATCCAAACCGGAGCGCCTTAATGCAACACTTATTTAATGACAGGCCCTTACTGCTAAATAAAGAGCTTACGTTCGAAAACCAGGAAGCGCTCTTGACATCCTCGAACATCAAGATCACGCCCATACCATTTACTTATTCGATTCTTTTTTGTCAACACCTATTTGAAAAAAGCCCCAATGACCTTCCTTTATTTCCGGTTATTCTGCTCAAAAAAGCGCCTGGTTCTGACTTGCGGGATGAGATTTTTTCTGCACTGCTCCAAGAAGTACTCGTCCGTCATCCCGGCAATAAAATCACGGACGATACCCGCAGGGGGTGTCTTCGCTTTGTAATCGGGGGACATCCCGTCAAGAAACTCCCGGTAGATGTCCGATGACTCATTTCCTTTTTCAAGATCATTCAGATATCGATTAAAAAGGAGTTCGAACATAATCCGTACTTTCCCCGTCTGGTCTTTTACCTTGGGATTTCGATAAATACGTTCCTGATTAAAGTTCTTGAGCTGTTTCAGTGACTCTCCAACCTTCTGGCTGAAACAAAGAAATGGTTTGTCAAGACTGTTGGCAACAAGATCTTCCACCAGTCGATACACAATAGTCCCGTTGGAATCACCCAGCACCTCTCTACAACCGGCGGGGAGATCATTCCTCCGAATGAGGCCAAGACGAATGGCATCTTCGATGTCGCGTCCTACATAACTGATACTGTCTGCCATCCGAACCACGCATCCTTCCAGGGTCATGGGCCACATATCGAGCATCGGATCAGCAGATTTTTTTTCCATTTCACGATTGAGGATATCAAAGCTTTTCTTTCTGTTCGCTTCCAGTGCCTGTGAATGGATTTCTCCGTCATGGCAGAAAATCCCGTCAAGGACCTGGAGGGACAGATTCCAACCCCTCCCTTTCCGTTCAATCTCCTGAAGAAATCGGACACCCTGGATATTGTGGAGGAAAGGGCCGATCTGGTGCTGCTGGCAAAGCTGGGAAAGAAATTTCTCCCCGTCATGCCCAAAAGGGGTGTGGCCGATATCATGCCCCAAGGCAATAGCCTCTATAAGATCTTCATTCAGCCGAAGCAGCCGCCCAACGGTGCGACCAATTTTTGAAACAAGCTGGACGTGCAATACCCGGTGGGTGATGTGGTCATTCTTGATAAGATAGAATACCTGTGTCTTGTCTATGTAGCGGGAGTAGGCCAGGGAGTGCAGGATACGGTCGGCATCAATGGAAAAATTTTGCCGGTGTCCTCCACGCACCGCTGGTTCCTCTTTCATTCGTAGGGCATCCCTGCTCGGACACGCCAGGGGAGAAAGCCTTGTTAACTCGGAATTATCGAGAGCGACCCGTATTTCTCGAAGTGACGCGTTCACTTTCAACCCTTGTCACTCTCCTTTTTTTTATTTTGTCTTGCGTACACCACCCTCAGCTCATTCCACACGCTCCTGCCCCTCCTGGCAATGATATTATGCGCCTGGTCAACGACCTGCCTTGAATGACCCTCAATGGAGTCATCTGATGGCAATGGCCTGCCTTCTTTCCTGTACTTCCAGCGAATAACGGATCGAGTGATGCCACGCTCGGCCCTGTCCAGGGCTCTTCTTATCTCATTTCGATGGCCTTTTACCATGAATTTTACCCATCCTTATGGTCTGATCTCCAGTTTTGTTTACCACCGGACAAAAAACACTTTTTTTCTTGCACAAAATGCTCTTGAGTGTTATTTATATCTGCTTATATTATTTGCGCGCTTCTACACCATATACCGCCACGCTTCCCCCTGGGAGCTTTGAAAACAACCATAGCAGTTTCGTTTGGAAACTTCAAGGCCCTGCCGTGGAAAAGGCGGCGGATGGGAGAATGCACGTAACAAACTTCGCAGATCCAGTGAGCCCCGGTGCCCGGTGCCTGGAAGGGTTTACTTTCATCTGGATCGAGGAAAAACTGTGGGAGGGAGATTCACCCGATATCTCCCGAGAAAAGGAGGAAATTATGCTGGCAATTAACATGAAACAACTCCTGGAAGCAGGGGTCCATTTCGGACACCAGACCCGGCGATGGAACCCGAAAATGAAACCGTACATATTCGGCGACAGAAACGGGATCCACATTATCGATCTGCAGAAAACGGTCAGGCTTTTCAGAACTGCCTATGATTTTATTACCAGGATCGTGGCCGATGGCTACTCGGTTCTTTTTGTAGGCACAAAAAAACAGGCCCATGATTCCGTTGTGGAAGAGAGCGAACGATGTGGCATGTTTTTCATGGTAAACAGGTGGCTTGGAGGCACGCTCACCAATTTCCAGACCATCCAGAGGAGTGTTGCCCGCCTCAAGGACCTGGAAACCATGAAAAATGACGGCACCATCGAGCGATATACCAAAAAGGAAGCGCTCAAGATGGAGAAAGAGCTTGCTAAGCTTGAAAAAAACCTCGGTGGCATCAAGAATATGGATGAATTGCCCGGGGCAGTATTCGTAGTTGATCCCAAGAGGGAACGAATAGCTGTGAAAGAGGCAAGAAAGCTTGGGATCCCGGTTGTTGCCATCGCTGATACAAACTGTGATCCGGATGAAATCGACTTTATTATCCCGGGAAATGATGACGCTATAAGGGCCATACGGTTGATCTGTTCAAAAATTGCCGATGCCTGTATCGAGGGACACAACCTGGCTGAAGAGCGGCTGAGGGCCGAGGCAGAAAAGCAGCACCAGGAAAAAGAAGAAAGTGAACCTGAGCCCCAGGTTCCGGAAGAAGGCTCAGCAGAAGGGCCGGAAGTAATAATCGTTTCCAAGAAAGAAGAGCTCCCTGGAGACGCATCCAAAGAAACCGGGGAAGTGGTTTCTGAATAAAGGGCCCAACTGATGCTTGCGTAAGCAGTGCCCATCCATTTACCACTACGCCTTAATAATAAAACTGAACCATATGACATATCCCCTGCGACGGGATGGAAAAATTATACGGAGGAGTCAACCATTGGAAATATCTGCAGGACTAATTAAGGAATTGAGAGATAAAACAGCCGTCGGTATTATGGATTGTAAAGAAGCCCTCACTGAATCCGAGGGGGATATCCAAAAGGCGATTGAATACCTGAGGAAAAAGGGAATTGCTACTGCCAAGAAACGAGGAGGCAGAACAACCTCCCAAGGCCAAGTGCAATCGTACATTCACGGCGGAGGAAAGATAGGGGTACTTGTGGAAGTAAACTGCGAAACCGATTTCACCGGCAAAACAGAAGATTTTACCAGCTTTGTCCGTGATCTGGCCATGCAGATCGCTGCAACGAATCCTGTTGCCATTGATCGTGAACGGGTTCCCGAGGAGATCATTCAAAAAGAAAAAGAAATCTATGCCAGCCAGGCGCGAGAAACAGGCAAGCCCGAAAAGGTAATCGAGAAGATTGTGGAGGGGAAATTGAAGAAATTCTATAGCGAAGCATGTCTCCTCGAACAACCCTTTGTAAAAAATCCGGATATCACGGTGCAGGATCTGGCAAATGAAATGATGGCGAAAACTGGAGAAAACATCGTTATAAAGCGGTTCGTGCGTTTTCAGCTTGGGGAGGAGGATGCATAGATCCTCTCCCCCATTTAAGCGCATCATGCTTAAACTGAGCGGAGAGGCGCTCATGGGCCACCATGCCTATGGCATTGATCCGGCAGTACTGCGCTCCGTGGGTGAAGAAATTGTATCGGTCCACGCCAAGGGCATTCAAATTGCGATTGTGGTCGGGGGCGGCAATATTTTCAGGGGCCTTGAATCTTCAGCCTACGGTGTTGGAAGAGTCCCTGCGGACCACATGGGTATGCTGGCTACTATTATCAATGCACTCGCCCTTGGGGAGATCCTGGTTCGACTGGGGGCCGAGACGAGGATTATGACGGCCATCGATATGATCAAGATTGCTGAACCGTACATTCGAGGACGGGCTCTCAGTCATCTTTCAAAGGGCCGGATCGTAATATTTGGAGCCGGCACCGGGAATCCTTATTTTACTACAGACACTGCGGCCGCTCTCAGGGCCATGGAAATAAACGCAGATATCCTATTGAAGGCCACGAAAGTGGATGGTGTATTTGATTCCGATCCCGAAAAAAATCCTGAAGCACGATCGTTTTCAAACCTCACGTACAGGGAAGTGCTTGAAAAGGGCTTGAAAGTTATGGATTTAACTGCTGTTTCCCTTGCCATGGAACAAGACCTGCCCATCAGGATTTTTAACCTGAAGAAGAAGGGAAATATTCTGCGAGTTATGGCCGGGGAGGATGTTGGAACTCTTGTTACAGGAGATTTACCATGAAAAATGAAATACTCTCTGAACTGCGACAGAAAATGACCAAGACGGTTGAGGCAATCGGCAAGGACTTCAAGAAAATAAGAACCGGCCGGGCGTCTACCGCTCTCCTCGACGGGATCAAGGTGGACTGTTATGACACCCAGATGCCTCTCGACCAAGTTGCCTCCCTATCCGCTCCAGAGCCGCGTCTCCTGACCATTCAACCCTGGGACCAGTCCATTATCGGGGAAATAGAGAAGAGCATTCTCAAATCAGAATTGGGGCTTACGCCCATGAACGATGGAAAATTGATACGAATCTCCATCCCTCCCTTGACGGAGGAAAGGCGCAAGGAGCTTGCAAAACTGGCAAGGAAGATGGCGGAAGACAGCAAAATTGCCATCCGAAATCATCGGCGCGACGCAAATGAAATGTTCAAACAGCTGAAAAACGACAAAGATATTTCAGAAGATGAATTTTTTAAGGCGCAGGATGAAGTCCAAAAAATTACCGATGAATTCATTGAAAAAATAGACGCTGTTACCAAAGACAAAGAAAAAGAAATATTGGAATTCTAAACGGCTGCCTGAAATCATATTTCGCATGACAGGCCTTGTAACCCGACCGCAATCATAATTGCTGACTGCTCACCATCTTCACGCATTGTGACTACAAACGTGGCCAGGCTGAAGCTGTTTAGGCTGAAGGCTGCCGGGGTCAAAGAAGCGTGTGCATCACTTTGGCAGATCCAGAGCAGACTCTTGCATCAAACATGGGTTTAGAGTGTGCAGTATTCCCCTTTTCCCTAACAGTCTTCAGGCTATCCACCTGAGTAGTTATCATTCATCACCGGAAAGGACAACCAGGCGGCGTTCTCCTTTGCCTTTACAGGCATCAGGTGAAAAACGTATCATCTCTGAAGGAAAAAAATTGACTGACCCACAAAAACTTCCGGAACATGTAGCCATTATTATGGATGGTAATGGCAGGTGGGCAAGACGCCGGGGCATGGACAGGGTGCGCGGGCACCGGGTGGGTGCGGAATCTGTCAGGGAAGTGGTGCGGGCCAGTCGGGAATTGGGCATTCACTGGCTCACTCTTTATGCCTTCTCAGAAGAAAATTGGAAGCGTTCCAAATTTGAAATTCGTGCGCTTATGAAACTCCTCAGACAGTTTCTCAAGAGCGAGCTTGAAGAAATGCTTCAAAACGGTATTCGTCTTCAGGCGATAGGGCGAATCACCAAACTCGATGCCAAGACCAGGGAGATCCTTGCAGATACCATTGAAAAAACCGCAAAGAATCGTGAAATGGTTTTGACATTGGCCCTGAGTTATGGGGGGCGGCAGGAAATCCTTGATGCTTTTCGTTCACTGGCATCGCAAATACAGGAGCAGACCCTTGCTCCGGAAGAGATTACCGAGGAGGCAATCTCACGGTCTCTCTATACGTCTTCCATGCCTGATCCCGACCTCCTGATCCGGACAAGCGGAGAATACAGGGTCAGCAACTTTCTCTTGTGGCAAATTGCGTATGCAGAAATGTATGTAACACCGACCCTCTGGCCCGATTTTAGAAAAGAGGAATTTCTGTGCGCCATTGAAGACTACAGGAAACGGGAGAGGCGCTTCGGTGCCACCTCAGAGCAGGTGGCCAGCAAGGCATGATTCCCGGAACAGAACATATCGAGTTGAAAAAATGGACCTGAAGCGATGGATTACCGGCCTTGTTGCCGTTCCCATACTGATATTGCTCATCGGTTTTGCACCGAGGTGGATGTTTTATGCCGTTGTCTGGTTGGTATCACTGGGTGGGCTCATGGAGTTTTACCGCTTGACCAGCCCTAATCTTTCCCGGCTTATCAGCTGGTCTACTGCCGCATTCACAAGCGTCCTTTTCTTTCTCCTGGGTATCCGGGAATTCTACCTTGCTCTGGGGTTTGTTCCCTTTCTTCTCATGGTGACCATGATCCTCTTCATGTTTTTTCATCGATCAACTGCTGCGGAAAACACGGGACTGCTGGCCAAAGCACTCTTGGGCCCGGTTTATATTACCCTGCCGCTCTCTCTTTTCCTTCTGATCGACCGCTTTCCTGGAGGAAAATGGTGGGTTTTCTTCCTCTTGTCCGTTATTTTTTCGAGTGACATGGGCGCGTTCTATTTTGGCAGGCTTTTCGGGTCTCACAAACTCTTCAGGAGAATCAGTCCCGGCAAGACATGGGAAGGCGCGGTAGGCGGGTTGTTCAGCAGTGTCTTCGTTGCAGCGCTTTTTGCGAAGCTCTTCCCCCTCGGTCAGCACATTTCTTGCATGCTGTTTCTGGGTGCGGGGATATCAATAGCAGGCCAGCTTGGAGACCTCTGTGAATCCATGATCAAGAGGAATCACGGTGAGAAGGACTCGGGCAGGATCCTGCCCGGACATGGCGGTATGCTCGATAGAATTGATGGTTTGCTTTTCGGCATCCCGGTACTGTACGGGTACCTTTCTTTTGCGGTGTTCGTTAGGTAAATAGGCTGTAGCATATGAAAAACATTACGCTCCTTGGGTCCACCGGCTCCATCGGAGTCAATGCGCTCAAAGTCATCAAGATGCATCCCGACCAGTTCAGGGTCGCTGCCCTGGGGGCGGGCAGAAATATGGAACTGTTGGCAACACAAATTCAACACTTTCATCCTTCTGCAGTTGCGGTTCAGGACGAGGAAACAGCCCATCAGCTCCGCCGGATTTCCCCCAACATGAAATCATCGGAAATTTTTTGGGGCACGAAGGGCTTTATCGAATTATGCGCCCTCCAAGAAACAGACACGGTCATTTCGGCAATGATGGGAGCAGCCGGTCTTGTCCCCACTTTTGAGGCAATCCGGGCCGGGAAAAATGTGGCCCTGGCAAATAAAGAAACCATGGTCATGGCTGGAGAACTGGTCATGGCGGAGGCAAAGAAACAGGGGGTATCTCTTCTGCCCATTGACAGTGAGCATAGTGCCATATTCCAGTCCCTGCAGGGACATTCAAACGAGGATGTAAAGCGAATCATTCTCACCGCTTCCGGGGGACCGTTTCGAAACTTCTCTCTCCAGCAAATGGCGAAGGTAACCCCCGAGGATGCCCTCAATCACCCCAACTGGCTCATGGGTGCCAAAATTACTATAGACTCTTCAACGCTCATGAACAAAGGGCTTGAGGCCATTGAAGCGAAGTGGCTTTTTAATGTTCGCATGGATCAGATAAAAATCCTGGTGCATCCTCAGAGCATCGTGCATTCCATGGTGGAATACCTGGACGGGTCCACAATTGCGCAGCTTGGTGTGCCCGATATGATGATACCCATCGCATATGCCCTCTCATATCCGCGACACCTGGAAAATGATCTGCCTCCCCTTGATCTTGGATCGCTGGGGACCCTGAGCTTTGAAGAACCTGAGCTTGACAAATTCAAATGTCTCTCCCTTGCCTTGAAAGCAGCCTCTACGGGAGGGACCATGCCCACTGTCCTGAACGCAGCAAATGAAATTGCGGTCTCCGCCTTTCTTTCGAAAAAGATCGGTTTTCTTGCCATTCCCGATCTGATTGAGCGAACCATGGATAACCACACGCCGTCACCAACACGGGATATTGAGCAGGTGATGGATGCAGATGCCTGGGGCCGGAAAACCGCAAAGGCTCTTTTAAATGAAATGCAAATTTTTCAATGACAAAACATATATTTCCCGTTAGCCTGTTCTCGCATCAATGTTGGCTGTTGTCCGATTTGTGGTCACTTGGTATTGGTCATTGATCTGGCATTTGGATTTTGAACTTTGCCGTTAGCCATCGTCACTCCGAAACTTTTGTGATGCTCTTGAGCGAAAATGCAAGCAACTAGAAAACCAGTGGAGTTATTATGAGTTTTTTTTCTTACTATCTCCTGCCATTTGTTGTCATCCTGGGGATTCTCATTTTTTTTCACGAGCTTGGTCATTTTCTCGTGGCAAAATATTTTGGTGTCAGGGTCCTAAAATTTTCTCTCGGGTTCGGGAAAAAAATCATTGGCAAGAAAATCGGAGACACCGAGTACCTCATTTCCATGGTACCGCTCGGCGGGTATGTAAAAATGCTCGGTGAATCAGGAGATGATGACACTGAGCCACTCACTCGGGAAGAAGAAAAAAGCTCTTTCAGTCACCAGCATGTGCTCAAGAGAATGGCTATTGTTGCCGCCGGACCCCTATTCAATCTTCTTCTGGCACTGATCATCTTTTCTCTCTTTTACATCAGTGTCGGCAAACAGGTAATGGAACCGGAAATCGGGCAGGTCCGGGAACATTCCCCGGCGGAATCTGCAGGACTCAAAAAGGGTGACCTCATCCTGGCGGTGGACGGGAAACAGGTGGAGGCATGGGCTGAAATAAAGGAAGCTGTTCACGATCGAGCAGGAAAGTCTGTTCTCCTGGTTGTCAGAAGAGATCAACAACTGCTTCATTTCACGGTCACCCCGGAAGAGAGCATATCCAAAAATATCTTCGGGGAGGATATCAAGACCGCACTCATCGGTATTGTTGCATCCGGAAAATTCAAGACCCTGAACCTTCCGACCGGTACTGCTGTAGTGGAAGCGGGAAAGAAGACCTGGGAGGTCATCTGGCTCACCTGTCTCACCGTGGTCAAACTCTTTGAAAGGGTAATCCCTATCAAAACCATTGGCGGTCCGATTCTGATCGGTCAGATGACCGGTCAGCTTGCCCAGGAAAGTTTTCTCTACCTGATTCCGTTTATGGCCGTTATTAGCATAAATCTCGGGATTCTCAACTTGCTGCCGGTTCCCATTCTTGATGGCGGTTTTCTCGTTTTTCTTTTTATAGAACTTATTATCGGGAAGCCTCTCAGCCTGAAAAAGCGTGACATGGCCCAAAAGGTGGGGCTCTTTCTGCTGATCATGCTCATGGTGATAGTTCTCTTTAACGATATTACCAGGCTGTTTAAGTGAGGCACAGGGCGCAAGGCGTAAGGTCAAACAGGCTGGCGTCTTTTCATGGTTTAGGGTGAAATCCCGAGGCTCAATGAAGTCATGATTCTTGCAATAAATACTTCAACACTCCAGTTCAGTATCTCTTTATCCGCCATGAATGGGACTCTCCTGGCCGAATGCATAGTCTCAGCCCCGCACAGGAACTTTGGAAGTCTTTCCACCACCTTTGATTTTCTTCTCGAATCTTCCAGAAAAAACCTTGCTGATATACGTGCTGTTGCCGTTGCAATGGGCCCGGGAAGCTTTACCGGCCTCAGGGTTGGGCTCTCCATGGCCAAAGGAATATGTCACGGGCTTCACCTCCCGTTGATTGGCATCTCGACGCTGGAAGCTCTTGCAAACCAGATCCCTTATTCCGATCTTCCCATTACCCCTATAGTCGATTCCAGGAAAGGAGAAGTATTTGTCGCCCGCTTCACCTGGGACAGACCGTCTGGATCTATGCGCCGGGTCATGGAAGATCGGTGCGTGAAGCTTGAAGCCCTTCCGCAGATATGTAGTGAACCTACTGTCCTGATCGGGAATGATTTGGAAAAGCAGGCACCTCTCTTGCGCAAGGTAATCACAGATAATATTTTTTACGCTCCAGAGGACAAATGGCACGTCCGGGCGTCTGCCATAGGACAACTGGGACTCAAACATTACAGAAGAGGTAAAGAAGACAGTTTGGAATCCCTCTCCCCGAAGTATTTTCGGTCCCCGGACATTCGCCCGAATCCCTATCCCCTCCTTGAAAGAAATGAGGGAAATGAAATAAAAAGCTGAGCCCAGGGAGTCCGGCCAGTTACAAATTGACAAGACAGCACAAAAAATACTATGTTCCCCACAGGTAAATACACATTGAAAAACACCTCTGACCAGGAAATGTTCATGGTCTTCATCAACGGGGATATTCTTGATCACTGATGGACTCTTCACGGGTAAATAATAGATGGCCAATTGCCAAAGAAGGGGTCCCTTTTATCTTGATAGGCGTCCTCCTCACCATTCTTCTTTCCGTTCTTGGGATTTTGTTTTTGACAATTTTGTCGGGATGTTTAACTCTTTTTACAATCTATTTTTTCAGAGATCCTGACCGCGCCTGTGCCTGTGCCCCGAACGCGATACTCACTCCTGCTGACGGTCGAGTCATTAAGGTTGAGAAGGTGGATGCAAAAGATGCTCCACTGGGAGAACCCGCTGTACTCATCAGTGTCTTTATGAGCCTTTTCAATGTACATGTGAACCGTATCCCCATCGGAGGAACAGTCCAGGAGATACATTATTATCCGGGCAAGTTTTTTTCGGCCAACCTTGACAAGGCGTCCGAACAAAATGAGCGGAACAGCGTAATTCTGCAGACAGTTAACAACACCCGTATTGTGGTAACACAGATCGCGGGACTCATCGCCAGAAGAATTGTCTGCTGGGCAAGACAAGGCGACCCTGTGCAAACAGGACAACGATTCGGCCTTATTCGGTTTGGATCCCGCCTTGACGTGTTTCTTCCTCAAGACAGTCGGGTCGTCGTGCGCAAGGGGCAACGTGTCAAGGCAGGTCAAACCATCATCGGGTATATATCATGAGACGAAGACGAAAAAAGCGACCGAGAAACAGCAGAAAAAAGGGGATCTATGTGTTGCCGAATCTTTTTACTTCTGCAAGTCTTTTCGGCGGATTTTATGCTATCATAGCCGCGATACAGGGCAAGTTTTCCCTTGCGGCCACAGCGATCCTCATTTCCTGCGTGTTTGACGCGCTGGACGGAAGGATCGCTCGATTCACCCACACTTCCAGCCAGTTTGGATCTGAGTATGATTCCCTCTCAGACCTGGTGGCGTTTGGGGTTGCCCCAGGAGTTCTTGTATTTCTCTGGGCCCTGAAACCATTTGGCAGACTTGGTTGGCTGGCTTCCTTCATGTATGTCATCTGTGGTGCACTCCGCCTGGCCCGTTTCAATGTCCAGAAAAACACGGTTGAAGCCAATTACTTCAAGGGACTTCCCATTCCCGGCGCGGCAAGCTTTATCGCATCCCTCGTACTTTTTGCATCGGCACTGGGAGGTATCCCTGAAGGGTCAAAACATATCCTTATTATTCTCCTCATCTATGTCCTTTCATTTCTGATGGTCAGCGCTGTTCAATATCCGAGTTTTAAGGGATTGGAGTTCAAGCACAGGAAATCTTTCAATGTTCTTGTTTCTATCATATTGATCGCCCTTGTGATTGCATACAAACCCAAGGTTATGCTTTTTTTCGTGCTGGCAGCCTACACGCTTTCAGGGCCGGCCATTACCCTGTACCGCATGCGCGCGAAACGTGCGGCAGCGGCCAAGACAGCAGAAGGGGTTCTTCCGCCAGCAAAAAAACAGCCGGCGAAAACGGGCGAAAACGGGATATCGCAGTAGTCCCCATGAGAATCACGGGCGGCAAACTAAAAGGCAGACATCTGGTGGCTTTAAAAGGGCTTAGTATCAGACCAACATCCGACCGGGTCAGGCAGGCAATTTTTAATGTGATCGGTCAGCACTGGGAAGGAAAACGCGTCCTGGATCTTTTTGCAGGCACCGGAAGTCTGGGATTGGAAGCCTTGAGCAGAGGAGCCTCTGAGGCTCTTTTCGTGGACGCATCCCCCTATGCCCTCAAACTCCTCAAGAAAAACATTGAACGGTGTGGAGTTGCCCATTGCAGCAGGGTTATACGAAGAGATCTGCAAAAAGGGCCTCCGGAAAAGCAGTCGGCTGGTGAAAGGTCTTTCCAACTCCTCTTTATGGATCCGCCATATGGGAAGAATTTGATTCCCAAGGTAATGGGACGCCTGGGAGAAACTTCCCTGCTCTCTCCCGGTTCTTTGCTGGTTGCAGAATGTTCCAAGAATGAAAATCTGCCTTCCAGAACAGGCCGATTTGCCATGCACGATGTGCGCATCTACGGTGACACAAAAATTACCATCTACATTTGCGAGGTTGTGGAATGAACGGAAACTCAGCAATTTACCCAGGAACTTTTGATCCGATTACAAACGGCCATCTCAGCATAATCGACCGTGCGCTGACTATTTTTGACAAATTAATCATTGCCATCCTTCATAACCCCCAGAAAGAACCACTGTTTTCTCTTGAAGAACGGATAGGTATGATAAAAGAAAGCCTTAACGGTGCACCGAACGTGGAAATCGACACTTTTGACGGCCTGCTCGTAGACTATGCAGTCCAGAAAAAAGCCAATGTCATTCTTCGCGGTTTGCGGGCTCTTTCTGACTTCGAATATGAATTCCAGATGGCACTCATGAACAGGAAGCTCAACAGGGATGTGCAATCCATTTTTCTTATGACCGACTACAAGTGGTTCTATATCAGCTCCACCATTATCAAAGAGGCCGCAAGCCTCGGCGGCGACACGAGCGGACTGGTACCTGAAATTGTAGACAGGAAACTCAAAGAAAAATTCAATTTCGCAAAAAAAACTTGACACATCTTTTGCCATGAGCAATAGTGCAAGGTCAAAAGATTGAAATTAATGGGTAATATTGCTGAAAGCACCAGACGAGGAGGATGAAAAGTGGCCCTGACGAAAGAAAAAATTATCAGCAGCATTTATCATCAGGTTGGACTCAGCAAGAATCGTTCCAGGCTTGTCGTCGAGACGCTTTTTGAGATAGTTAAACAGACATTGGAACAGGGGGAAGACCTCCTGATCAGTGGTTTCGGCAAGTTCGTTGTCAAGGAAAAATCAGCGCGGAGGGGGAGAAACCCGCAGACAACCGAGGACCTTCAATTGAGGGCCAGAAGGGTTGTGGTTTTTAAAACCTCCGGTGTGCTGAGGGACAAGATTAACCAGGGATCTAAAGACTCACGATAAAGGCCTTCTCAAACCCCATATCTTCCAACTTTTTTTCTACCTTCCCCGCCTGCTTCAACGTTGTTGATTTTGAAACTCGAAGCCGGTAAAGGGGGGTACCTCTTGGTGCCTTGAGTACTGTAATGCTCACATACTGAAACAGCACTTTTAACCGCTTTGCAAGCCTGAGCGCATTGTTGCGATCCCTAAATGCCCCAACCTGTACGGTAAAAGCCCCTTTCTCAAGATCTTCCGCTTCGACCACGGGTTCTTTCCCGGAGCTTGAAACGTGCTCCCCAACCTGTTTCCCCAACGCTTCAATTCGAACCTTGGCAACGCCGGGCCCGATCAGACCAATATCCCGCGCAGCAGCATAAGAAAGATCGATAATTCTTCCCTTCACAAACGGGCCTCGATCATTTATCTTCACTATGGTCTGTTTTCCGTTTTCGAGATTCAGTACGCGCACATAGGTTCCCAAAGGCAACGTCTTGTGAGCCCCTGTTTTCCGGTACATGTTATACCGTACCCCGCTGGCCGTAGGCCTTCCATGAAAACCCTTGCCATACCAGGATGCTTGCCCGGTCTGGACGAACCCATGAGAATGGGGAAGCGGATAGTAGCGCTCGCCATTAACAATGTAGGGCTTGAACCCTGGTCCCTGTTTTTCAGGAGTGATGACAACAGTGTTTTTCATCGGCGGTGCCATTACAACGTGATTTCTCGGCCCCGCACAGGAAGTCAAGACAACAATAATACCCACCAAAAAAGGAAAAAAATATTTATACACAACCGTTCTCCTGCATACTTCTATGACTTTTTGAGTGACCTTGATATTACCAGAGACATGCAATTTTTCAACCACAAATCGTCCTGTCCCTTTTTGCTTGACACTCTTGTGAATTTTTTCTAGAGTTCACAACGTAACTATATTGTAATTATAATGTGATTATACTTTCCAGTCGTTTTCCACGCAGGAAGCATCGTTTTGAACCATTTCCAAGGGAGCATGTGTCATGAAATTAGCAGAAAAAATTGCAGTGGTGACGGGAAGCAGCCGGGGGGTAGGCAGGGCGGTGGCTCTTGGCTTTGCCGCTGAAGGCGCCCATGTGGTCATTAACTATACCTCCAATGAAAAAGCAGCAAATGAGGTTATTGATCTCATTGCGGACATGGGCCGTAAGGCGATTGCCATCAAGGCTGATGTGGCCGACAAGGACCAGGTTGACGAACTTTTTGGGCAGACCATGGAAACCTTCGGAAAGGTAGATATCCTCGTGAACAACGCAGGGTTCACCCGTCCCGCCCTGATGCTCAAGATGACGGAAGAACAATGGGATCAGGTGGTTGATATCCATATGAAAGGAGCTTTTCTCTGCGCTCAGGCAGCCGCAGCTCATATGAAAGAACAGCAGGCAGGGAAAATCATTAACGTGACGTCAGTAGCCGGCCTCGTGGGCACTGTCGGTCAAATCAATTACAGTGCAGCCAAAGGCGGCATCATCAGCATGACAAAGTCGATGGCGAGGGAGCTGGCACGATACAACATCTGTGCCAATGTCATTTCCCTGGGTATCGTGGCAACCGACATGACTGAAAAAATCCGGACAGACGAAAAACTGAAAGACATTTATATGAACAGAATCCTTCTCAAACGGTTCGCCGAGCCTGAGGACATATCACCGGCCTTTGTTTTCTTGGCCTCGGATGACAGCAACTATATCACGGGTCAGCTCTTGTGCGTGGATGGAGGCTATGGCATGATCTAGGTACGTCATAAAAGAGGTTCACTCATGAACAACAAAGCAATAAGGAATTATTTTTAACTGATCAACGAATTAACAATCAGGAAATCAACAAGGAGGGAAAAAATGGCGACAATACCGGACAAAATCCTGACGTGGCAAATGGTTCAACCAACTTCACGTAATAGAGAAACAGGCGAAGTAACGCCCGGAAAAATTGAGAAAACAGAAATCCCAGTTCCTGAACTTGGACCGGGTGAGGTCTTGGTGGAAGTGGCTGGGTGCGGGGTCTGCCACACGGACCTCGGCTACTTCTATGACGGCGTCCCCACTGTTTCCAAGCCGCCCCTGACCTTGGGTCATGAGATCGCAGGGACTGTTGTGGCCGGGGATGAGGCATGGATTGGAAAAGAGGTCATCATCCCGGCGGTCATGCCCTGCCGCCAATGTATCCTCTGTAAGACAGGGCGGGGAAACCGGTGTCTTAATCAGAAAATGCCGGGGAACAGTCTCGGGATCTACGGTGGATTTTCCAGCCATATTCCTGTACCCAGCATCGATCTCTGCGAAGTCACGGACCGGGGAGAATTTCCCCTTTCACACCTGGCGGTCGTAGCCGATGCCGGTACCACCCCGTACCAGGCCACTAAACGGGCTGACCTGCAGCCCGGTGACAACGTGGTGGTCATCGGAATCACCGGTGGTGTTGGACAGTATGTGGGCCAGATCACAAAAGCCCTGGGCGCCAAGACAGTGGTCGGCATTGCCCGAAACCAGGAAAAACTTGATCGATCCCTCAAGTACGGCGCGGACTTCGTTATTAATTCCACTGACAAAGACGCACGAGCCGTTTCTAAGGAATTCAAGGGCCTCTGCAAGGAAAACGGGCTCCCAACATTCGGGTGGAAGATCTTTGAAGTAACGGGCGTCAAGGCGGGTCAGGAAATCGGGCTCGCG
Organism: Deltaproteobacteria bacterium; assembly: GCA_003646815.1. Taxonomy (GTDB): domain Bacteria; phylum Desulfobacterota; class DSM-4660; order Desulfatiglandales; family Desulfatiglandaceae; genus B46-G9. The sequence goes on from QMLQ01000008.1 coordinate 21,667, forward strand.
CTCCTTGGTTTTATAGGAAAACTGATCGTGGTGGGGTTCGGCCTTGCCAAGACCGAATATGCCATCGGCCGACTCATGGCATTTGACGCAGATATCATCGGCACGTGGGGGTGTCTCCCTGAATATTATCCCATTGTCATGGACATGGTGCTGAACAAAAAGATCGATATTGGCCCGTTTGTGGAGACTCGGCCCATGAGCTCCATTGTGGAAACCTTTGAAGAAGTGCACAAGGCGGGTTCCCCTGCCAAGCGAATTGTCCTGACCCCTGATTTTTGAGTAATTACTCACGAATATATCCGTGAAGACAGGACAAGGATTTTTTTCACACCGGGCTGCCGATCAGCTCGACAGCCGCCGTTGGCGGAATAACAACCAAGACATGAAGGAGGGAAAAATTATGAGTTTGGAGTGGATGCCGAGAGACAACGGAAAAAAGGATCACCTGCTGCATACCGAGGTTCACTGGGGAACCGAACCACCGTGCGTTGTGTACGAAAAGAAACCCCTGACTGACCCCAAGGGCAACGTGGTGGAAGGACTTTATGTAGCGTGGATCCGCCTCAACAACCCAAAACAGTATAATTCATACACAACTGAAATGGTCAAAGGGGTCATTGCAGGATTCGACAATGCATCCCTTGACAGGAGCGTTGTGGCAACGGTCTTCACAGGGACAGGACCGTTTGCCTTCTGTACCGGCGGAAACACAAAAGAATACAGTGAATATTACAGCCTCAGGTGTGATGAGTACGGCCAGTACATGGAGCTTTTCAACGGTATGGTGGATGCCATCCTGCGGTGCAAGAAGCCCACCATCTGCCGTGTCAACGGCATGAGAGTGGCCGGCGGCCAGGAAATCGGTATGGCCTGCGACCTTGCCATTGCATCTGACCTCGCCATTTTCGGCCAGGCCGGCCCGCGACACGGTTCCGCGCCCGTCGGGGGATCGTCAGACTTCCTGCCCTGGTACCTCAGCATCGAGGATGCCATGTGGAACTGCGTGTCCTGCGAAATGTGGTCCGCATACAAAATGAAGGCAAAGAACCTGATCAGCAAAGTGGTACCGGTCCTGAAGGTCGACGGCAAATGGGTACGCAACCCCATGATCGAGACAGACAAATGGGTTGAGGACGGCGAGATTGTCTACGGAGAATACAAGAAAGGCGACGCGTTCAAAGAAGCCCGTGCCTTTGTAAAAGAGCATCAGCCGAACGCCGACTTTGAATTGCTGGACAAGGAAGTACAGAAGATCGTCTGGACCTTTGCCAACCTCTTTCCCGGGTGCCTCATCGAATCCATTGATTCCGTGCGCCAGAAAAAGAAGTTCTTCTGGGATATCACCAAAAATTCCCATCGTCACTGGCTGGCCGCCAATATGGGTGGCGAGGCGTTCCTGGGTTTTGGCGCCTTCAACACCAAGAGAATCACCGGCAAGGATACCATTGATTTTCTGAAATTCCGGCAGAACATCGCCGAGTGCAAGACCTGGGATATGGACATGTTTGCAGAGGTAATGGGCAAACCCCAGGAATAATCGTTCGACACATTGTCACACACGTATGGCAGGCCGGACTCTGCATTACTCGGCCTGCCATTTTTCTTCCAAGGGTTCATAAAAAGAAAGGAGCACCAAACATGAGCTACGAGCATATAGAAACCAGTTTCGAGAAAGGGCTCGGGACCATTACCCTCAACAGGCCACCGGTCAATATCCTCAATATCGCCATGATGCAGGAAATCAATGATTGTCTTGAGTCCTGGCAAGGGAAAAAGGATCTCAAGGTTGTGCTTTTTAACGCCAAGGGTAAATGCTTTTCCGCAGGCGTAGATGTGGGTGAACACATGGGAGATCTCGCCCCAAAAATGATAGGCGCTTTTCACAAGATGTTTCGCCTCATGGACGGCCTCGGTGTCATGACCGTTGCCTCTGTTTTTTCGTCCTGCCTCGGCGGGGGATGCGAACTGGCGGTTTTCTGCGACCTGGTGATCGCTGCCGAAAACAGCAAGATCGGACAGCCGGAAATTCAAGTGGGGGTCTTCCCGCCTATTGCCGCCTATATCATGCCGCGGATTATGGGCCGAAAAGATGCCTTGGAACTTATTCTTTCTGGCCGAATCATCTCCGCGGCGGAAGCAAGACAGATGGCACTAATAAACAAGGTTGTTCCTGTCAATGAACTTGAGGCGGAAACAGCCCTTTTTGTAAAACCCTATCTGAAATTGAGCGCCGAGGTCCTCCGAAAGACCAAAAAGGCAATTACCGCCGGGCTGCGAGATGATCTTGAGCCTGCGCTCAGTGCCATTGAGGAGATCTACCTCAATGAACTCATGAAAACCTCAGACGCCCAGGAGGGTTTGAACGCATTTCTTGAAAAGAGAAAACCCGCCTGGAAAAACGAATAGAACTTGGGGTCAGCTAACCCGCATTTCTCACGAGCAATCTATTGTGGCGGCTGGAAGACCCGCGAGAAAAGCGGCCTAAAGGCTGATCCTGTTCTCTCTTTTCTTTCCGAAAACCCTTGGAATTTCAAAAGAGCGACTTATATTATTCTGTCAGCGGGGAAATTCCCCCTGCAAAAACCGCCGACGATTCCAATGGTTAAGGAGAAACAGCGTGCGTTCAAAAGATTACTACGAAATACTCAACGTCCAGAAGAAGGCAGGGCAGGAAGAAATCAGGGAGGCCTACCGGAAGCTGGCCCTTCAATTTCACCCCGATCGGAACCGCAACGACCCCACAGCCACCGCAAGGATGAAGGAGATAAACGAGGCATACGCGGTTCTCTCCGACCCTGAAAAACGGAAGCAATACGACGGACTATGTTCCACGTACGGCTCTTCTGCTTACGATCACTTCAGAAGTACCTACTCCGAACAGGACATACTCAGGGGTTCCGATATCCAGGAAATCCTCGATCAGCTCAGCAAGGCCTTTGGATTCAGGGGATTCGAGGATATTTTTCGCGAAACCTACGGACCCGCGTACCGATCTTTTGAATTTCAGAAACCCGGCGCTTTCGGACGAATATTCGTCTCATCATCCGGGAGTGGCCACCCACACCGAAAACGTTCCGTTTTCCAGGGCCTCTTGGGCAAGGCTGTCAAATACGGGCTCAAGAAGAAATGGGGCATAGAACTTCCTGAAAAGGGAAGAGATTTCCATGACATCATCACCATATCGCCGGGACTTGCACAGCGGGGCGGAAAGTTCAGATACGTAAACAGGAGTGAAAACAGGGAGTTGATCGTCAGCGTTCCCCCCGGGATCAGGCCCGGACAGCGTATCCGCCTCAAAGGGCTCGGAGCTGAAGGAATCGGTGGTGGAGAACCGGGCGATCTTTTTCTGCGTGTTCGTGTGCGACCGGTGCTTTTCCAGAAATTCAGGGATTTCCTGGATCAACTCCTGGCATATCTCTCCATCAAGACCCATTGAGTCAGTTTCAAAACGCCCCCTTTTGGCCGATCTCTGCATGGATGGATTATTCAGACGTTGTCTTGGCGGGCGGGAAATAGAGGGTAAAGGTTGTGCCCCCCGAGGCGAAGCAATCTTCCCTCGTGGTGCAAAAACGGCATTCGCTGATAGTTCCGGGACAGGAGTCTTCCTCGCCAGGGATGAATTTACAACGGGATGATTCCATGTTTATGGTAAAGTTGAATCGTTCGGAAAAAATCTTCATGCGCAGGAGATCAGCGCCCTTGCCTCCTGCATTGAATTCGAAGGGTTTCCCAGTCCGGTAGTCGGAGGTCTGTTGGGTCGAAAAGAAACCTTCAAAAATCCGTTGCTGGGCTTCTTTCACGATCCCCACTCCATAGTCACGGACCACAAACAGCGTCCCTTTTCCTTTTTGCCGGACAACCAGTTCCACCTTTCCTTCATCCGGGGTGTTTTCTATGGCGTTCCTGATGATGCCGTCAACGACCTTCTGCAAGGTATCCCGAGGCATCAGCACCGGGGGTGCTTTTTCAAACTCCTCACCTATAGTAATTGTGCGAAAGGAAAAGGAGGCCCGCAGTATTTCGAGCCTTTGCTTCACAAAATCGTGGAAATAAATTTTCTCTGCCTCTGCCTGATTTTCCCCGAATAAAATATCGATTTTTTTCCGTATACGCTCAGCAAGTTTCCCGTTTTGAGACTCTTCTTCCACCAGGACAGCCAGTTCATCCTTGCATTCTTCCAACAATACACTCAGGAGGTCATAGGCACGGTAGTGGCGGTCCCGCATGATATCACTCACCTCGTATTGAATTTCTACAATACGATCCAGGTTTCTTTTCATCCTTTCAATGTTCTGCTCCCACGTGTTTCTGGGGACGGCGGACAAGGTCCGCTCCAGGATTTTCAAGGAACCCCCAAGAATTGAAACCGGTGTTTTCAGCTCGTGAGACAGGTGATGAATGACCTTATCCTTTGCTCGGTTCAGGCCCCTTACCTCTTCATAGGCCGTTTTGAGCTGACTGTTGACCCTTGCATTCTCCACCGATAAGGCAACGGTGCCAGCTATAGTGCTCAAGAGTTCGATATCTCTCTGGTCGAACGAGCCTTCCTTTTTGTTCAGCGCACACAGGACACCGGTGATTCGATCGCTGGTCCGAAGGGGCACCAGAGCCAAGTTCCGCGTCCTGTAGCCCAGCTTTCTATCTCTTTCCCGGTGAAGCTCGGCGTTCTCTGAAGTATCGGAAACAATAACGGGTTTCCCCGTGCGGATGACCTCTCCCGCAACGAGCTCATTCATCCCGAAACGAATCTCTTTCACCCTCCTTTCGGTGGCCGAATCATCATACGCGGCGCCGAGCACGAAGAGTTCCTGTTTCTCTTCGTCCAGCAAGATCGCCACCGATCCTTCCGTCTCAAGGTTCCGCATGACTTCGCTGTCAACGAAATCAAGGAGTTCTTCCAGATCCGGGTGCTCCGGTAGAGCCGTGCTGATCCGCAAAATGGTCTCATTGATCCTTGCGATCCGTTTTTGCTCGGTAACATCCCTGAAAATCATCAGAAGACCGGCTGGTTCGTATTCTGATTCATGGTAGTAGGCAATCCGTATTACCACATCGAGAATGCGCCCTGTGCGGGTGATTCGCTTGGTTTCGCGGCGCAGCTGTGATTTTTCCTCTATAATTTTTTCAATATCTTCCTGGGCTTCCCGCATGACGTCCCTGGGCACAAAAGGAATCCTTTTCCCCTCCATTTCCTCCTGGGTCCAGCCGAAAAGGCTCACAAATCCTGCGTTAAGGTAGCGGACGCGCTGCTCAAGGCTGAGAACCACGAGGGGGTAGGCAACAAAATCAAATACCGTATTGAGTCTTCTCCTGGTCCGAATGAGGGCGTCTTCGACTCTTTTCCGTTCGGCAAGTTGTTCTTCCAACTTTCGCACGCGGCGTTCGAGTTCTTCGTAGGTAGGTTTTCTGCTCACCGAGTTCCTCTCTCTCATATCCTACAGGCTGACCAATGCCACGTTGCCCCAGGAGGCCATGGTATCCCCGAGAATGGCCACTCCACCAACAGTACCGACAATATTACGAGCCACAGCAGCAGTTGCCTCTAGATCCTTCTTCTCCTGGATAGTGTTCGCCAGTGCAGTTGCAGCACTGTCGGCAAGGGCTGCTGATCCTGCAAGGATGGTTACTGCGTGGGAAATGCCCAAACTCAGGGAATGCCCGATTCTGCCTGATGACGTACACACCCCGAGGGGCATCTGTTTTTCTGAGATCTTCAACCCGATCCGTTCACTCAGGGGCGAGTCCCCGGCAAAGATGGAAACCGTTAGCGGGCGATCGGCCTGCATGTAGATATCTCCCCCGTTTTCAACGACAACTTGCGTTGAATACTCCATGAGTCCGGTTCCGACGTACTCGGCGATTGCCCCTGCAACTGCCGCCATGGGGCCCACCCCTGCACGCCCGGTTTTCTCAAGCATTTCTTTCACCACAGGAGGGGCATAGGGATCAGGAGCAAGAGGCTGGAGGGCTGTTTTGAAAAGGGGATGAGTCTGTATATAGCTTTCGATTTCATAGCGGCACTGGAGAACCAGGTCCCGCGCCTGCCTTTCAAGATTCCGATCAGCGCTTATCCATAAATCGGTCTCCTTGACACACACGCAGAAAGAATGAAGTCCGCGGGTGTGAATTCTGCTTCGATAGGTACGTTTTTCATAAGCAGATTCCATAAAATTACCACTCAGCGTCACTCCCATTCAATGGTACTGGGGGGCTTTGAAGAGATATCATATACAACCCTGTTTACCCCTTTGACACTGTTGATAATACGATTGGAAATTCTCGCCATGACTTCGTAGGGGATGCGCGACCAGTCGGCCGTCATGGCGTCCAGACTGTCAACTACTCTCACCGCCACCACGTTCTCATACGTCCGCTCATCGCCCATGACACCTACCGTCCTGATGGGCAAAAGAACTGCGAAAGACTGCCACACTTTCTCATAAAAGCCAGCGCTGCGGATTTCATCCTGGACAATAATATCGGCGAAACGGAGTATTTCAAGTCTTTCCCTCGTGATTTCTCCCAGTATCCTTACGGCGAGTCCGGGGCCTGGAAAGGGCTGCCGCATCACCAGTTCCCGCGGCAGTTCCAGCTCCATGCCCACCTGCCGCACTTCATCTTTAAACAGTTCGCGCAGGGGTTCTATTAATTTCAGATTCATCGTTTCCGGCAGACCGCCCACATTGTGGTGGCTCTTTATGGTCGCAGACGGTCCTTTGAATGAGACGCTTTCTATCACATCTGGATAAAGGGTCCCCTGGGCGAGATATCTTGCTTTTCCCAGTTCCTTGGCTTTTTTCTCAAAAACAGCGATAAATTCATGCCCGATAATCTTTCGCTTCTTTTCGGGATCAACGACCCCCTTCAACCTCTCCAGGAAGTGTTCAGAGGCATCCACCAGATGGAAATCCACCCCATAATGCCCTTTAAACAGATCGATGACCTCTTCGGCTTCTCCCCGCCGGAGGAGCCCGTTGTCCACGAATATACACGAGAGGTTTTCCCCGATTGCCCTGTACAGCAACACCGCTGTCACCGAGGAATCAACCCCGCCGGAAAGGCCGCAGATAACCCGCTCATTTCCAACAGTCTCCCGAAGGCTCTTCACGGTTCGCCTTACGAACGAAGACATGGTCCAGGACGGCTCACATCCACAGACGTGAAACAGGAAGTTTTTGAGGATTCTTGTTCCGCTCGGGGTATGCGCAACTTCAGGATGGAATTGTACACCAAAAAGCCTTCTTTCTCTGTCCGCCATGGCGGCTACTGGGCTGTTCTTACTGGAAGCCAGAGACTCAAAACCCTCCGGCATTTCCTCTATGCGATCGCCGTGACTCATCCATACGGTTTCATCCCCTTCCGTCCCTACTCCGGAAAAGATATCACGGTGATCAAGGATGCTGATCTGCGCGTTGCCATATTCCCGGTCAAGGGCTTTTGTCACTGCTCCACCCCGCATTTGGGTCAGGAACTGCATCCCGTAACAAATCCCCAGAACCGGCACTCCCAGTTCAAGCACTTCTTTTTCCGCCAGCGGAGCATCCTGATCAAAAATGCTTGCAGGACCTCCGGAGAGGATGATCCCTTTCGGCGCAAAGGACTTGATCTCTTCCACTTCCATGTGAAAAGGATGGATTTCGCAGTAGACCTGGGCTTCACGCACTCTCCTGGCGATGAGCTGGGTGTACTGGGATCCGAAATCAAGGATCAATATTTTCTGCTTGTACAGTTTGTTGGTCATGTTATCCCTCGTTGTCATATCATTCATGCAGGCACCAGCAGGAACCAAGAAGAATCCGCTTCATCCGACGCACAGGCCTTTCACAAATCACTCAGGTTCAAGCAGGGTGCGAAAAGAGTTGAAGATCCAGAAATCATTCAACCCGATAATTGGGAGCCTCCTTGATAATGATGACATCATGCACGTGGCTTTCCCTGAGCCCTGCAGGGGAAATCTGCATGAACTTCGCCCTGGTCTGAAGCGTGTTAATGTCCTCGCATCCCAGGTATCCCATGCCGGCCCTCAGTCCTCCCACGAGCTGGTACACCGTATCGGCAAGCGGTCCCCGGTATGGCACGCGTCCAACTATCCCCTCCGGTACCAGCTTTTTGTCCAGTTCCCTGTCTTCCTGAAAATACCGATCCCTGCTTCCCTCTTTCATTGCCTCCAGGGATCCCATTCCACGATACACCTTGTAAGTTCTGCCCTGGAATAGAATGGTTTCGCCCGGGCTCTCCTCTGTCCCGGCAAAAAGGCTCCCGATCATGACCGAGTCTGCACCCCCGGCCAGGGCCTTTGTCACGTCCCCGGAATACTTGATCCCCCCGTCTGCAATAACAGGAACGTCTGCATCCCTTGCCACAGCCGCACAATGCATGATGGCGCTCATCTGTGGTACTCCCACCCCTGCCACCACGCGCGTTGTGCAAATGGAGCCGGGCCCAACGCCCACCTTGACCGCATCCACTCCGGCGTCTATGAGGGCCCTGGTGCCTTCAACAGTGGCAATATTTCCCGCAATCACTTCAAGGTCAGGAAATGTATTTTTAACCCTCCTGGCGGTTTCCACCACTTTTTCTGAATGCCCATGGGCGGTATCAATCACGATGACATCCACATCTGCCGACCTGAGATCCTCAATCCTGTCCATGGTGTCCGGAGCGACTCCCACCGCAGCACCCACCCTGAGTCTTCCCAGGCCGTCTTTACAGGAATCCGGATATTTTTTTATCTTCTCAATGTCTTTGATGGTAATGAGTCCTTGCAGCTTCCCATTGTCATCAACGACCAGTAATTTTTCAATTCGTCTCCGGTGCAGGATCGCCTTTGACTCCTCAAGCGTAATTCCCACCTTTGCCGTGGCCAGGTTTTCCTTGGTCATGACGGCTTCCACTTTCTGATCAAGGTTGGTTTCAAACCGCAGATCCCGGTTCGTTATGATCCCAAGGAGATTGCCTGATTTCACAACCGGCACACCGGAAATCCGGTATTCTTTCATAATCTCGAGTACTTCATAGATTTTCTGTTCCGGCTCTACCGTAATGGGATCAACGATCATACCACTCTCTGATTTCTTGACCTTTTCCACCTCAAGGGCCTGGCGCTCAATGGGCATGTTCTTGTGGATAAATCCGATTCCTCCCTGCCGTGCCATAGTGATGGCGGTATCTGCCTCGGTCACGGTGTCCATGGCGGCGCTCACAATTGGGATATTCAGCGTAATATTTCGTGATAGTTTTGTCTTTACATTGACTTCCCCTGGTAACACTGATGAGCTGGCCGGCATCAGGAGCAGATCATCAAATGTAAAACCAAACTGAACGTCTTTAGTTTGCATACCCTTTGTCCTCCACATATTTCCATATCAGCCCCTCAAGAATATCTGAAAAGCAGACGGTAAGTTGATCCATACCAAAAAAATCCATTATCTCAGCAGCCAGAAGGAGACCCGCAGGGAAAACGTGCGCTCTCCAACCATCCAACCCATACCTGCGCACTCTTTCTTGCCGTTTCAAGGCGATTGTTTGTGCCAAAAGTTCCTGTATGGATCCCCTTGCAACCTCCAGTCCGTTCACGTGATCCGGATCCAGGTTGTTCCCGGAAATGTTGTGCACCAGCGCGCCGATGGTTACAATGGTTCCTCCTGTACCCACCATTGAAATTACCTGTTGAAGGGGTATCCGGTCAAGTTCAATCACAAGGTGTTGCCTGATGAACTTCCGCAGAGACCAGGCTGCCTGCTTTCCCGGGGGATCGGTGTGGAGAAATCTTTCTGTGAGAACAGATGCGCCCACGGCTATGGACCAGGTCTGCCAGACATGTTCCTGCACAAGGACGAATTCAGTACTGCCTCCCCCCAAGTCCACCACGAGATGGGGATCATTTCCCCTATGAATCGCGTGGGAAACACCCGTAACAGTGAGCCTCGCCTCTTCCTCACCGCTCATCACTCTCACATCAATCCCTGTTTCTTCCTTTAAAACGCGCAGGAATTCATCCCTGTTCCCGGCCTGCCGGATCACTCCGGTGGCAGCCGCAATGGTGGTCTCCACTCCGAACTCATGAACCGCGCGATTAAACTCGCGGAATGCATTCACCACACGGACTGCTGCGCTCATTGATAGGTTTCCATCGTGGTGGTTCGTGCCATGAAAGGCATCGCCCAGGTGGACATAGGTACGGTATCTCGCAATAGGAATAATGCGTTGGTAGGCCTCATCCCACTCTGCTATCAGCAGCCGTGCTGTATGGGTCCCGAGGTCTATGGAAGCCAGCCTCCTGCACATATCCCATCCCTTCAACACCTATGGCGTGAGCAAAATCTGATCTCCAAAACGCTTTTTTAAATCCCCGCTCAGGAGTTTGGCAGCGTGCTCATCAGGCAGCTCCACCATCAGTTCTCCATGTTCACCTA